>JALHOI010000097.1 GCA_022843085.1 Pseudobdellovibrionaceae bacterium | reverse complement strand
ATATTGTGACGGTAAAGAGGGCGAGCGTTTTCAAAACTCTCTCCTTGAAAAGGTGGTGTATCTAGTAGCTACTATCAATGCATGATATTCAAGTCCGAAATCGCGGTGTGGATTTATGAGAATCGAAACCGATTTGAAATCGGTGAAACGCGTTTCGGGCTGGGCCCATGGCTACCTGGTTTCAAGTGTATCGTATTGAGACTTCGAGCCCGCGGTTACGAATCGTTCGGATTCGGTGTTTCCAAGAAAGCTGAAACCGGTCTGCAGATCGCATTTTCCGAATGCATCGAGCGTGTTGCAGCACTGACAGGCCCACAGGCCAAGCGATTAGTTCGCTCGACGAATGGCTACGCGGCCCACCCCGATCGAAGGCAAGCGCATCGCAACGCCTATCGCGAGCGAATTGAGCGCGACGCTTTTTTGTGGAGTTGGCACTTTGGTCATGGCACCACCACAACCCGCGTCAAACCCGAGTGCCAGAGTCTGCGTGGTGAGAGATGGATTTTTAGAACTCTACCCAGCGCCGATTCAAAGTTGAAAGTTGGACTTGCGGCTTTAGTTCTCCGCAGCGGCGGTGTAATCTTGAGTACGGGATGTGCGGGCTCGACACAGGCGGCACTGTCTCGCGCAGTTCGAGAAGTGGCGATGGTGCGCGCTCATCACGAATTAAAACCAATATCGCCTATGACAATTAAGAAATTCGTGAAGACCACGAAGAACCTTCCTAGTGATCACCTCGCACTTTCGATGGATCCCGCGTACGCAAGGCACACCGTAAAGTGGCTTGAGACAAAAGGCGCCCCTAGGCCCGCTAAGCCGGTACGATTTGCGATTAGAGATTTGCCGGCCCCTCTTGGGACCGATGCGACCGGGCTGCATGTTGCGGCCGTTTACCGCACGAATCTCTTGGATTTCTATTTTGGACCCTCACCGTTCGGCGACCTTCCGCACCCGATGGGATAGATGAATTGTCGAAACGGACTACAGGAAAGAAGGTTTTGTGAAGTTTAGCTTCTCACTCAAAAAAGTAAGTATTCACAAAGATGAGTTCGGAAACACGATTTTGTTTCGCCCTGATAATCCCAAAATTGTCTTTTTTAAACTCGAAAACGGACTACCGTCTGAAATTTTCAATCGCATTAAAGCCGGCAAAGATATCAAATCAATTGTTAAATGGGTTTGCGACAATTACGACGTGTCAGAGGCGACAGCCAAGAAAGATGTGATTGCGTTAAAGGATCATTTACTTAAGCTTCAGTTAATCTCGAAGCGTTCATGAACGAACCATTTTTCCGTACCAGATGTAACCGCCCAATAAAAACTTAGCACTCGGTTTTCCGCTTCGAGTGCCGAACTTTATCGAGGTGCAATCGGCGTTGAATCCGACAGCGTGGCCCGAAAGTCGGTTCAGTGCGAACACGATCGAGAATTGGTGCAGCAAGACGCCCGTGTCGAGCAATCCAAGTCGAACGTGCATCTTGCCGTACTTCTGCTTGAGCTTTCTAAAATCCGAAACAAGAAAGAAATTTGCGCAGTAGTTTTCAGCATGAGGCGTTGGAAGTCTCGTCACAGCATTGACTCTTCGAATTGCGTGGCGGGCGCGATCGTAAAAGTAAAGTCCCGCCTCGAGCCCGTCGACCTTCTGCACGTCAACAACGAGATCGACATCGTAGAGGCCACCAGCCGAAGGGTAACCAAGGCGGCCATCGTTTCGACGCGCGAATCCTAAATCGAGCATCGAGCCCAACTGATCGAGATTGCCGCGCACCCGCGCCAAAGCCGTGCTGGCCCGCAACGGTTGCCATCTCGACCATCGCTGATTGCGAATCGAAGCCTTAGCGGTCGGAAGCCTTAACCAGGGGCCATCCCAATCCCAATCGGTTTCTTTCAAAGCTCGCACGGCTGGCATTGAGGGCTGCGAGCGCGGCCACTGGTTGAGAAACGCGCCAGAAATCCCGCCAGATACTCCAGTAGAAACAGCGCTGGTCGAACCTGACCGTACTGATTTTTGTTCTCGTCGGTCCAAAAGAAAACCGAGACGGGTGAGGATAAATCGTTCGGTCGTTTTCAGCTGCCCAATATTTGAAGACGAGATCTGTATCAGCCAATTCTTATTCGAATCAAAAAGGTACCAATCGCCGTCTTCGAAATAAATCGTTGATGCCGTCGACCACTCGAGGCGACGCGCTATCTGGCCGGGCTTTTTGTCAGGCTCAGTTGCTTTCAGAAGCGCCGCAAGATTATCGCGAATAACGAGCTTTCTTCCATTCGTGCCAAGAGTGAGACCAGACGATGCAAGTTCGTGCAGGACAACCGGCTTCAGTGTCGGCAACTGTTCGAGAACGAAGTTCAGAGTGTGTAGGTCTTTGATCGCTCGCACACTTGAAAATCGCAAAATAGATTCGAGGCGACGCCTTTGTTCGCCGCTGAACTTCATCAATTTGCGAATCTGCAATCGCGACCCCGTTTTCGAAACACTTGTACGAAATTGACTATCGGTCTGATAAGATTGAAACCGAGGCACATGTTATTGTAAATCAATTTGCTGAGACCGGTCGATGAAACCTAAAGCTCGAATTGCCCTCATAGCGCAAGCCTCGACAAAGCTTTCCCAAGCCGCTAGCGGCCGGTGGTCCAGCGCCGATTCTGTAAGTATCAGTATGCGCCAGTGGTACAGATACAATTTTCGTTCTCAAACTCGGATTTTCAATTCGGCTAACGGCACCGCTGAATTCGCAAACACAGCACTCAAACTTAAGTCTTATCGCCCGACTCATATCGTGTTCTCAGATTGGCAACCCCACCCCCTCGAACTTCTCGTGACACTGCGATTGTTCGGCCTGGATTTTAGCGGAGTTAAAATTATCTTTCACACGCACGGCGATTTTGCGTTTGAGGCCCGGCGCTGGCAGACGCTGGTCAGTAGCTTCTCTGAAGCTAATTTGTGCTTCGTTGCGCCGAGTGAAGCCCATTCGGCCTTTTGCATGAAGGTCATTCGGCAGCCTGTCATGGTCATGCCTTGGCCTATTTCTTTGGCTCAATTTAGGTTCCGCAATCGGGAGCGTATAAAATTGCGTGAGCGTTTCGGTTTAACAGACGACGTTAAGCTTTTTCTCTACGTCGGTCGGGTCAGCCCGCTTAAAAATGTAGACCGACTCGTACAAACATTTGAACGTCTCAAAATGCCGAAATCTAAGCTTCTGATTATTGGCAAATTCGACGGACTTTTTTTGCGAGGGCGAGTCAAAGCCGATACACGCAGGCAATCGAAGCAATTCAATGAATTCATTCGTTCGTTCAAAGCGAACTTACGCAAAACAAACGGCACTTTCACGAAGTCGCAGTCGGTACTTTGGTGCGATTCGGTCGGCCCAAAAGAGCTATCGCGCTTCTATTCAGCTGCGGACTGTTTCGTCAGTCTTTCGACGTTCTGGGGTGAAACTTTCGGCCTGACACCTCGAGAAGCTGGAGTCTCGGGACTGCCCTTAATTTTAAGTCGTTGGGGCGGCTACCGAAGTCTTAAACCTGATGAATTCGTCGAAGTCGATTCAAACCAAAGACGTGCGAATATCAAAGCTGCTTCGCTTGGGTCGGCCCTACAGAAAATTGAGGTAACGAAGGCTGCACAACGTCAGCACCGCGGCGTTGAGTTTCTAAAATCGTTACAGTTAAAGAAATACGAACGGTCGTTCTTAAAATTTCTCAATCAAAAAGCACGGCCGTTTAAGTCCGGCCGATTGCGTTCAGCGAAACTAAAATTCTCGACACTAGAAACCTTCAAGCACTTGCACCTAGCTTACCGAGGCGACGGTGAAACGTAACCAACCCCTTAGCTCTCAGCCTGCCTACAACAGATGGACTCGACACTGCTTTCCGCTTGTCGCAGAACCGGAAGTCGCACGAGTTCTGCCTGATTTGATCGCGGACTACCACCGAGCTTCGGTCTACCGAACTCGCTACCTACACTCTTTGACGGCGCTCGACAGCGAGATCGTGAGCTTAGTTTCATCCGATGGTGAAGTTGAAACCATTTTGCCATTTTCGCTTGGAAAACCATTTCGTCAGACGGTTGCCGGTGAGCTTGTTCCTAAAACGATGAAATTGCTAAAGAAACTAGGTGGACCTCTTTTTTCTGTTCGCTATATCGTATCGAAGTCGGGTGCATCAATGGAGACGCACTTCGATGAAAACCTAAGTCCGAAATTTGGCGTCGTTCGACTTCATATTCCACTGATCACTCGGCCTGAAAGCCGTCTTACGATCGCGGGCAAGTCCTTTCATCTGGCGACAGGCCAAATTTATTTTACCGACGTTTCCGTTCTTCACAGTGTTGAAAATGCCGCTAAATTTGACCGCGTTCACCTCGTAGTTGATATCGGGCTGACAAAAAAACTTTTAACTCGATTTGAAGGGTTCGGCGAAATGTGGCTCGCAGCCGATGGGCAGGTGACCACTTACCCTTCAGCGCAAAGGCCCTCGGTACAACGACGTCCGAAGTCTGTGCGATTGAAACCGAAGGTCACAATTCAAAAAGTGAACTTAGATCCTCAGGTTTTGCCGCTCGCTTTGACCCGCACAGAATCAAGTGAATACAAGTTGCGTGTGCACTCGCGCCAGCGCGTTGACATTGTGACCCATGAGCAACTTCGATTTCGATTCGAACACCTTCATGATGGTTGGCTCTTCTGCAAAGCGATCGGACCTGGATTTCAAATTCGAGTCGGAAAGGCACAAATCAAACTCGTGCTTCTAGAAAAGCTTCGTCGCGATGGCGCGACGATTCGCCGAAAACAAGTGATGCAATCCGTTTCACGTTCTTGAATCTAGCGAATCCAACGCACAAATTTCGGCCGGCATCGCGTTTGCTAATCCTCTAACTCAACAGACCTGACGAACCAGACCTTACCAACGAGATACGACGAGCGAACCATAAGGACGCTCGGTGCAAGTGTATCGGTGTTAAGAGCAGCAGAATCGGTCACAGCTAAGGAGATCTCTGTGGAACCTTTAAATCAGTCTTGGCGATTCTCTGCGAAACTTAAGTCGAAACTCCATTCGAAAATGATAGTGACGTGTTTGGCGTTCGTGACTATTTTATCGACACTTCCCTCACAGGTTTTGGCGATCGCCGGCAAAGATGGTGTCGTTGATTCTACCTGGCAATCGCCTTCGTCGGTTGTGAGGGTTTTTCCCAGACATGGCCAGTCCGAGATAGCGCCTTGCTCGTATGTCGTGGTCGGAGCTCGCCATCTTTTAACAGCCGGACATTGCACCGAAGATTTGCGCCCTTTCCAGTATGTCCGCGTTCAACTTGGCGACGCGACCAGTGAGGTCTTTAACCAGGTTTCGAAAGTGACCCGGCATCCCGGCTATCAATTCGGATTCTATCGCTTAAGAATTCCAGAGAAGATCGTTCACGCCGTGCCGTTCGATCTTGCGGTGGTTGAGTTCACTTCAGATTTCGAATTTCCGACCCGACAAGCTGCACTTGCTCGGGGTGGTATCGGCAGCGGCAGTTTGATTTTCGCAGCGAACGGCCAGACCGAGAAGGGCCGTGGCATCGGCACCCTCACGAGTGAATCAATTTTAGCCTGGTTCGCGTATTCCAACGATCAGGATAAGGTAATTTCGGTTCCGATTCTTTCGTTAAAATCGAAAAGTGGAACTGAAAGTGCCTGTATCGGCGACAGCGGTGGAGGCGTTTTCGAATCGACGCCAAACGGGCTTCAACTTGTCGGAATCCAGTCAGCGATATTAGGAGACCAAACTTGTGGCATCCGACAAGTGACCGCACTGGTTGTTCCAATTGAACCCAATTTGCACTGGATTCTTCCAGCGCTTAATCAACCAATTCAATGAACTCTCCACGCAATTGGCTGACGATAGGGCTTGCGGTCGCGCTCACGATTTTCATCGGTAGCGTCACCGCCCGCGTTGCTGAAGCCCAGTCGACGAACCACCGCCAAGTGGCTGGCGACGTTTTAGGCTTCGAAATTCTCTACGCGAGTGCCTGTGAGTACGGTGTCGAGTGAGCCATGGGTCACACGGCAATGAGCGTCGTCGGGCCTGGCAACCGACCTGGCCGAGATCTGGTCGTTGCGTTTACCACCGGCGAGTCACCTCCACCGACTCTTGCCTCGTTTGTGGGATTTTCTATTCGTGCACTGACGGGCATCGAGCTGACTCCTTCGATCGTGACTCTTGCTGACATCGTCGAAATCTATTCGCTTGAAGAAAATCGAGACATCACGCGAATTCCGCTTCAGATGACTCCAGAGAACAAAAAGCAAATGGTCACAAACTTAAATAAGGTTCTTTCTTACAACTCCACCACACCTATCAAAGAAAAGATGACGGCTTACACTTTTCTTTTCGATAACTGCGCAGGCCTACTTGTGAAGTTACTTAAAGATTCGGGCATGCCATCCGAATTCTTCGGTATCGCGATTCCCACCAACGTCCCCGCACATTTGTTTCGAACCTACAACGCCCTCTATCCCGGAATCTCAATATCAAAAGGTTCTTCGCTCGCCCGCAATTTCGATGCTCTGCCGGCTGAGATGTATCAATTCTGTCAGGACGCCGTGTGCGCCGCCGTGGTCCGCTCAACTTTTTTGGCGACGTGGCCGCAGCAAGAAATCGAGTATCCCCGGTTCGAAAAAGTTGATCCCGCGTTCGAACCTGAAACGCTGCGCTCAAGATCAGAGCCGAGCGACTGGGCCTCGACGAAGCCTTTCGTGCTTCGTCACTTTGAACTGCTTCGTCAGCTGTAGCCCGACAATGCCATGGTGTCAGTGTGGGCCACGGCAGGGCGATCGCACCTCCGAAACCTCGAATCAGAATCACTTTGTCCCCGAAATACGCCATTACGCGCAGCGCACTTGGTGAAAAACATGGGTCTGCAAGGGCATGCTTTGTGCCTATCTTGCCGAGTTGCGAGATGACGTGACTTGCGATGGCTCCGGGGGGAACACATGCGAACATTCAGTTCAACTTCATTGAAACTTACTTCGAAACTTACTTCTTCGAAAACGACAGTCGCTCGGCTTGCCGCGTGCGCTCTTCTCACGACGGCATGCACGCAGCAAAAGAACGAACCTGCCCCGTTTACAATGACCCAGGATGTGTCTGCGATTTTTAGCACACGGCCTGATCCCGCCACGCATGCCTTTTTTCTCGTGAAGTTAAAATCGACTCCGCTTTCGCGCTCGCTGATTTCAAAAGACGGGGCTGCGGCCGTTGATCCCAGCGCACTCAAGGCGCTCGACCTCGAGCAGACCGAGATGATGACAAAAATCCAAGCGCTGTCATCCGATATCAAAATTGTTTACCGCTACCGAATGATCTTGAACGGTTTTGCGATTGTCGCACCTACCGCGCTGCAAGAGAAAATTGGCGCACTCGCAGGTGTCGCTCATCTTGAAACCGCCGGAAATTTCGAGCGTCCGGTTTTGCCAAGCGAGAACACCGTGATTGCGCCAACGATGGGCCAGGCTATTCAGCAGCGAAATTCTGTTAAGTTCATTGGCGGTGCAGAGGCTCACGCCCGCGGACTTCGCGGCCAAGGTATGAAGGTCGGAGTTATCGATACGGGTATCGATTTCACACACGCGATGTTCGGAGGCGCCGGCACCGAGGCCGCTTTTAAAGCGGTCGCGCCCGACCAACCCAACGCGGGTTTTCCAAACGCGAAAGTGGTCGGTGGAGTCGACTTTGTCGGTACAACGTACAACGCGGCCGCCGTCGACTTCTTGAAAACCGTGCCGCAACTTGATGTGAACCCGATCGATGAAGGCGGGCATGGCACGCACGTCGCGGGTACAGTTGCGGGCCTCGGTGACGGTGTAAACACGTACGATGGTGTCGCGCCTGACTCGTCGCTGTATGCCTTAAAGGTGTTCGGTGCCAACGGTTCAACAAGTGACACGGTCGTCATCGCGGCGCTCGAGTTTTCCGCAGACCCCAACGGAGACGGAGACATTTCAGATCGCCTCGATGTCGTGAACCTTTCGCTTGGTTCGGGCTACGGCAACGGGCACATTCTCTACACTGAGGCGATTCGAAATTTGACGACTGCGGGCGTTTCGGTCGTCGCTTCAGGCGGCAACAGCGGTGACGTATCCTACATCGTTGGTTCACCCGGAGTCGCCGAAGATGCAATTTCAGTCGCGGCCTCGGTCGACGACATGGACCAAAACTGGAAGTTTAGCGCCGCTAAGTTTTCGACTCTCGAAAAGCCCGAAATTTTAATCGAGGTCATTGAAGGTCCAATTTCGAAACCAGTCGCCGACTCGGGTTCGGTCGTCGGGTCGCTCGTGCCGGCAGGACTGGCAGATCAAGACTTCAGCCCCGAATTGAAAACGAAACTCGCCGGTCAAATTGCATTCATCGATCGCGGCGTCGTTTCGTTTGTCGAAAAAGTTCGACGTGCTCAAGAGGCCGGCGCAATCGGCGTCGTCGTGGCAAACAGCCAGCCTGGGGCGCCGATTGCGATGGGAGGCGAGGTTGAGAAACCATTCGAAATCCCTGCAATCATGATCACAAAGGAATTCGGCGCCGAACTTAAAGAAGCATTGTTGAAAGGCGGTGTGACAGCGGAACTCACGACGCCGTTCAAAATTGAAAAGCCCGAATTGATCGACACGATGGCCGGATTTTCGTCGCGCGGACCACGGTCGATCGATGCTCTGATGAAACCTGAAATTTCGGCTCCCGGCGCGCTTATTGTTTCAGCCGAGATGGGTGGAGGCAACGCGGGAGTCCAATTGTCGGGTACATCGATGGCGGCACCTCACATGGCCGGCGTCATGGCTTTGATGAAGCAGACACACCCGACACTTACACCGGCCGAGCTGAAGTCGCTTGTTATGAGCACGTCAAAGACGATGGTCGACGAGAAAAATGTGATGTACCCAATCGCGCGCCAAGGTGCAGGCCGCGTTCAAGTCTTAAAGGCGCTTGCGACACCCGTTGTTTTGCTGCCGTCGTCACTGTCGCTTGGAGAAGTGACAGTCGAAAGTCGAAAA
>JALHOI010000096.1:8336-9056 GCA_022843085.1 Pseudobdellovibrionaceae bacterium | reverse complement strand
GTGGGCGAAATGGTAATTCTGCAAACTGTTTTATTTGAACAAGCTTACTCTGGAAATCTAGATCGGATTCGAAAGACAGTTCATCAGCTCGGTAAGATTTCGAAAGAGCTTCAAGATGTATCAATGAGTCTTCGAATGGTTCCGTTAAAACAGTCGTTTCAGAAAATGCAGAGAATTGTTCGAGACACGTCGCAAAGTCTAAACAAAAAAGTGAATCTTGTTTTGCAAGGTGAGGAAACCGAAGTTGAAAAGTCGGTTCTGGAACTCATCGGCGACCCTCTCGTGCATCTCGTTCGAAACGCCGTAGATCACGGCATTGACTCACCGGAAGAACGCCTGGCCGCTGGCAAGGGTGAAACCGGTACTATTATTCTTCGTGCGTTTCATCAGGCTGACTTAATTGTTCTTGAGGTTCGCGACGACGGCAAAGGTATCGACGCAGATCGGCTGCGAGCAAAAGCGCTTGAGCGCGGCATCTTGAGAGCTGGCCAAGCCGTGACCGACAAGCAGGCCATCAATCTTATATTTCACCCGGGATTCTCAACCAAACAGGAAGTGAGCGATATCTCGGGTCGCGGTGTCGGACTTGACGTCGTCAAGACCAATATCGAACGTTTGCAGGGCTCGGTTGAGGTATCGACCGAACTCGGTCGTGGATCAGTTTTTCGAGTCGAGCTTCCTCTGACTCTTGCGATCATCGACGCCACGACCGTGAAGCTT
>JALHOI010000096.1:0-8326 GCA_022843085.1 Pseudobdellovibrionaceae bacterium | reverse complement strand
TAATAATCAACGATACGCGATTCCAATGTCTCATATTCACGAATCGATTCAAATTAAGGAATCTGACATTCAATCGTCTGTAAACATTGGCGATGTCGTCAACATTCGTGGCGAAAACCTGAGAGTTTATCGCTTGAACCAATTGCTGGATCTGAAAGACGAGATTCCAGACCCGCCAAAGATTTTGCTTGTGTCGCGGGCCTCTGAAACTCCGTTTGGTATTCTCGTACACGATATTTCTTCGATGCAGCAAGTGGTCGTCAAGAAATTGGGAATCGAGTTAAAAAACTTGGTTGGAATATCGGGTAGCGCCATCTTGGGTGATGGAAAACCCGCTCTAATTCTAGATCTTCCTCGGCTGATTGAAAGACCAATTTCTAAAAGCCTTCGTGCGCAAACGCCAGTCAGGAGAGCCGCGTGAGTCAGTTTGAAAATCGCTATCTCTGTTTTCGTCTTGATCAAGAGGTTTATGCGGCTCCGCTTCTTGATGTCAAAGAGGTGATCGGAATTCCGGATATCACGCCGATCCCACAAGTGCCGTCGTACTTTCTGGGAATTATGAACTTACGCGGTCAGGTGATTTCAGTCGTCGACCTTCGTTTGAAGTTTGGGCTCAAGGCTTCTCGACAAGGCGAGACGTGTATCATCATTTTCGAGTACGACTCATTTTCGGTTGGTGTCATCGTTGACTATGTCTGCAGTGTTTTGTCTTTAAAGCCTGGCGAACTTTGTGCCCCGCCAGATTCTAAACACACCAAGAAGAACGAATTCATCACCGGTGTTATCAATCGTGACAACAAAATGATCCTGTCTCTCGATATCGTTCGAGCCCTGGATCTGAATGATCCTGTAGTTAATAAAATGGTTTCCCAACGGTCTGCATAAGTGAGGTTTCCGATGTTCAAGACGTGGTCGTTTCAATCGAAGTTGCAGGTCAATCTCGGCGTCCTCGTCGCCGTTGCATTGTTGACTGTCGTATATCTGTCCGTACACCTCTACAAAGATGTCACCGGCTCGAAGGCGGACCTCCTAAAAAGGTCGGCCGAGTCGATCGCCGACAAAGTTGACAGAAATCTTTTCGAACGTTACGGCGACGTTCAGGCGTTTGCTCTGTCCGAGCCTGCGCGAAGTGGTGATCCGGTTCGTATCACGAAGTTCATGTCTGATATGATGGCCGCCTACGCACCCATTTACGACGTCATGATTGTTCTCGACAAGAAAGGCAATGTTGTCGCGGCGAACAGTGTCGACAAGAGTTCGAAGCCGTTAGACCCGACGAAGCTTCTGGGAAAAAGCTACGCCGATCAAGATTGGTTCAAAGCCGCGATCGAAGGAAAGATTGCTCCTGGAAGCGCGCACTTCACGGATCTTCGATTTGACGCGGATACGGGATCGTATGCCTCAACCGACGGCAACGTCATGATTTTTACAGCGCCGATTCGAGACGCAAAGTCTGGAGAAATCCTAGGTGTCTGGTCGAATCGCATGAGCTGGAAAGATGTGGTCGTCGATATCGTCACCAAAGAGTCGCAAAAATTGAAGGATGAAAAGCTGTCGACGATTTCGGCCTATCTCGTTAACGGAGAGGGCACCTACCTTGTGCATCGCGATGCCGATCAAATTTTCAAGGCAAAGTCCGGGGAGTATAGCGCCTACCTAAAAGAGAAGAACGCTGATACATGGTCGCACACAATCGACGACAAAGATGAAATCAAAGCGTCCGCGATCGAGGTTTTTACAAACTCAAAGGGCTATGTGACGTATCCTGGCCTGAAGTGGACCTACATCCTTCGAGGTCCCCTCAGCGATAAGATTTTGTTCTTCAATATCGTTTCGAGCATCGTCGGAATGGTTTTAACGATGGTTATCGGTTTTGTTGCACTAGTCGTGGCTCGTCGAAGCTCGAAGCGGCTTGAAAGCGTCATTGAACATTTGCGCGCAGGTTCAGAAAAGGTCTCGACGACGGCGACGGATGTCACGGGTGCTTCGTATTCACTTTCGGAGGCTTCGACTGAACAGGCGGCAGCCTTGCAACAAACCGCGGCTTCGATCGAACAAATCAACGCGATGATAAAAAAGAGCAGCGAAAACGCGACGCGTTCGCAGGACGTTGCCGGTAAATCATCTGAGATCGCAAAACGAGGAAAAGAAGCGGTCGATCGTATGTCGGAAGCAATCAACGAAATCAATGTCAGCAATGAATCAATTCTGCATCAGATTAGCGAAAGCAATGGTCAGATCAGCGATATCGCAAAGGTGATTGCCGAGATCGGCAGCAAAACTAAAGTCATCAATGACATCGTCTTTCAGACCAAGCTGCTTTCGTTCAATGCATCGGTTGAGGCGGCCCGTGCCGGTGAGCACGGTAAGGGCTTCGCCGTCGTCGCCGAAGAAGTTGGAAATTTGGCACAGATGAGCGGAAACGCAGCGAAGGAAATTTCAGAGATGCTAGCTGCGAGCATCAAGAAAGTTGAATCGATTGTCGATGAAACCAAGCAAAAAGTTGAGGGTCTGATCTCGGACGGTCGCCAAAAGGTGCAGTCGGGTATAGTCATCGCAAACCAGTGCGGTGTCGTTCTAAACGATGTCGTCATCAATGTGGATGAACTCAACACGATGGTGACCGAAATTACGGTTGCCAGCCATGAGCAATCTCAGGGCGTGAATGAAATCACGAAGGCGATGAATGAGCTCGACCAAACGACTCACGCGAACGCGACGACGTCGCAGCACGTTTCGGGATACGCGAACACGCTGTCCGACGAATCAAAGCATATGAACGAGATGGTTACCGAACTCGTCGGGGTTGTCTTAGGTCAAGGCAACGTGAATAAGCCCAGCGTAACGCACGCAACTCGGCCAAACTTAGTCTCGCTTCGAAGCGAATCTGTTGAACACGCTAAAGAGCCTCCTGCAACGAAGCTTAAAAAGGCGTCCGGAGATTCGACTCCGAATTCGAACGACCCGCGCTTTAAGGATGTTTAAGTGAGTCAGTTTAAGATCAAGCTGACAGATGAAATATTCTCGCAAATTGTTGGTACGATCGCTGAACGAACAGGAAACGTGATCGGCCAAAAACAAGTCAACATGATCGAATCACGCCTAACGAAGCGTGCGCTAAGTCTTGGCCTTACAAGTGAAAGCGCGTATCTGGATTACTTCCTAAAAAATCGTGCGAAAGAGATCGATGAGCTGATTTCGCTTTTGACTGTTCATCACACTTACTTTTTCCGCGAGTTTGGGCAATTTGAGTTTTTGGGGACTCATGTGCTGCCGGCATTGGTAAACAAGTTGAAGGCCGAAGGACGAAAAAAGTTTCGTGTCTGGTCATCAGCTTGCAGCCGCGGGCAAGAGGCCTACTCGTTATTTATGTTCATCGATCAATACGTATCTCAGAACGCGCCAGGTATATCTTTTGAAATCCTTGGTACAGATATCGACAAAGAGTCAGTTGCAATCGCCGCTAACGGTGTTTACTCGTGGGATGAGGTCAAAGAAATCCCGCAGGCGTACCTGTCGAAGTATTGGGTGCGTGGCCAGGGCGATATCGCTAAATTCGCTAAGATCCGCGAAGTGGCCCGCAACGTTTGCAAGTTTTCGACCGGAAATTTGATGGATACCTCAAGTTTTGTTGGTCATGGAAAATTTGATATAATTTTTTGTCGCAACGTTTTCATTTACTTTCAGGCCGACGATGTGAATCGAATCTCGGCGGCGTTGGTTTCTCAACTTCAGCCTGAGGGCTATTTCTTTGTTGGCCTTTCAGAGTCATTGGCGAATGTACCCAAAAGTCTTAAGAAACGCGGTCCTTCTATTTACGGACCCGAGCTGGTGGTTGAGCCTGCGTCGTCGAAATCTCAAAGTTCGACGGCATCCGTTAGGACAACTCGGCCTGCGGCCGATTCAGGCCCAATTCGCATTGTCTGTGTTGATGACTCACCGGTTATACTTAAACTTCTTCAGTCTGTGTTGACACCACTTCACGGTTTTGAAGTTGTCGGTACAGCTAAAGACGGCCTCGAAGCTTCGAAACTCGTTGCGAGCGGTCTAAAGTTTGACGCCATGACATTAGATATTCATATGCCGAACATGACGGGAATAGAATATCTCGAGAAAGTCTACAAACAAGGCCATCCACCTGTCATCATGCTGACGTCGGCTTCGCGCGACAATATGGATCTCGCGCAACAAGCGATGAATCTCGGTGCGCGAGACTATGTTGAAAAGCCGTCACTCGCAGGGCTGGCCGAGCGATCTGATGAAATTCGAGCAAAACTTCGAATGGTTGTCGGTGCAAATCGAATGCTGCCAGCTACTGTTGTTTCGATCGATCAGCAATTCATGAGGTCTTTCGAGATTAAACAAACTTCTAGCAAACTGAACGTTCTTTTCATCGAAGAGCGTAATGTCGCCTCGGCTTTGTCGGTGTTGAAAGACCGTGCTCTAAACGGAATCCTCTGTCAGATCGTTGTTCTGGGTGACGAGAGGTCAGCGGATTCGATTTTCGCGAAATTTACAAGTGACTCTCAGGTCGGAGCAAAAGTGACCAAATCAAAGGTTCTCGAAGCCGGAAAAACTATTCACCTGATGACGTTTGGAGATTTCACGAAGAACACGACTGCAAGACGTCCAGATCTCGCAATTTGCTACAACGTCTTTACAAATTTAAGTCGTTCACAGTGGGAATCGTGTCCGAAAATGAAGCAAATGAAAATTCTCTTGAGTGAGGATATTGATCGAGGTGTCTTTCTCTCGAGCCTCAGTTTGCTGTTTGTAACTCCACCAACAAGCTTTGCGTACATGGCGACCGAGTTCTTTGGCAAAGCGGATTTCGCGGCGGCCTAGATGTTAGAAAGAAATTCGATTTTTCTTATCGACTCGCAAATGTCTGTTGAAGACTCCCTAGCTGAGGATGAAGCGCTTCTGGTTCTAGGGTCTCCTGATTCGCGACGATTCTATTTTCTTAAAGCTGATTCTTCGCCCTCCGGTCTTGCACAAATCAGTACGCTGCTGTCATATGTCGCGCCGGGCTGGAGGTTGCGAGCGATAGCGTCGGATGTCGCTATGAGTGGGGTTTTAAAAGACGCTGATTTCGGTCGAATCGCAAACGCAACTGTTAGTCGCTTCTCGAAACGATGTCTTTGGCAGTTTGATTTTGAATCGAACTCTTTGAAGTTTTCGCCCGACCCTAAGATTCGAGTCATGATCGTCGACGATTCGAAGACGATTCGAACTTTATTGAAGTCGCTCATCTCTCGAGATTCGAGCTTTGAAGTTGTGGGTACAATCGAAGATCCACGAACCGTCGAGACCGAGATCGAAAGATTGAGGCCTGACGTGATGACCCTTGATATCCACATGCCTGGTCGCACCGGCGTCGAAGTCATTCGGGGAGTCATGCGGACGCAGCCTATTCCGACAATCATGATTTCGTCTCTTGGATTGCAAGACGGACGAGAGGTGCTAACGGCACTTGAGCTAGGAGCAGTCGACTATATTCAAAAACCGACGCTTGAAGAGCTTCCGCTTGTTGCGCCTGTTCTTCTTGAAAAATTGAAAGTCGCTGCTGCCGTCGACCTTAAAAACCTTAAAACTCGTTCTGAAATGAAGGATGCCTCGGCGGTCGCGGCAAAAAGTGTGAAGCTCGATACGCGAAAAGTCGTTTGCATAGGTTCATCGACGGGCGGTACAGAAGCATTGCGACGAATTTTTCGGAATATGCCGAAGCAATTTCCTCCGATATTGATTGCCCAGCATATACCAAAATTGTTTTCTCTCGCTTTTGCTGAAAGCGTAAGTCGTGAATTCGGAATCGTTGCCCGTGAGGCTGTTGACGGTGATCTTGTTTTGCCGAATGTGGTTTTGATTGCGCCGGGAGGAACTCAGATGGAAGTCGCGACGAACAGAAGTGGCGTGCTAAGTGTGAGAGTTTTCGACGGCGCGCCTGTCAACCGTCACAAGCCTTCAGTTGATGTTTTGTTTGATTCAGCGGCCAAAATACTTGGCCGTAACGGGGTCGGAGTCATTCTTACTGGGATGGGATCTGACGGCGCAAAAGGGCTGCTTGCAATGCACGCCGCCGGTGCGACGACTTTGGCACAAGATGAACGTTCCTGCATTGTCTTTGGAATGCCGAAGGTCGCAATTCAATTGGGAGGAGTTCAAAGAGTCTGCTCTCTGAATGAAATGTCTGAGGCGATTCTGCTAAACTGTCGCTCGAAGTCAAAAGCAGCCTAGCTGACCGCTCTTTTTATTTGCGGAGCAATGAACCGATATCCGGCTCCGGGAATGCAATCGATATAACTCGCAATAGGGCCGAGTTTTTTACGCAGTCCATAGATGTGTGAATCGACCGTTCGATCTAGAACATGAAGGCCGGTACCCCAGACAGATTCAACGACCTGAGCTCTCGAAAAAACCTTGGTCTCGTTTTGAACGAGGAAAGCTAAAATCTTGAATTCCTTCGCTGTCAAAAGCATATCCTTCATTACGCCGTTGACGATTCGCGAGCCTCGAAAGAGCGATAATTCTAACTGAAGCTCACCGCGCGTAATGACATCGAAGATCACTGCTTTTGATTTTTTGAGACGCATTTCAACTCGCGCTCGAAGTTCGAGCGGATTAATCGGTTTAACTATGTAATCGTCAGCTCCGAGATTGAAGGCTGTTACCTTTGAATCTAGTTCTGTTTGGCTGCTCAGAAAAAATACGGGCGTTTCGCGTTGCATGCCGGCGCGCCGCAGATCCTCAAGAACTTGAAATCCATCGCCATCTGGCAACACGAGATCAAGAATCGCAAGATCAATTTTATCGACTGATACTTGTGCCAAAACTTGGCCAACTTCTTTGTAGGTGCGTGCGATCACAATCTCGATATCCGCATTCGAAAGAGCGCGGCTGACGATCAGTTGATACTCTTCAGAATCTTCGACCAATAAGACGTTGTGCATAGCTCTCCAGCCTCCCTTAGTCTAAGCAGAACAGATGGGAAAAAAAACGTCCTCTTGACCTTAATTCTAACAACAGGACGTTGATAAGTTCTTGTCTCGAACAGGACCTCGACTTTGCTCTGGCGATGGTCGAGCTGTCGTCTGTTGGGTTTTTATCTGCGCTGGTCGTGCATAGAATGGTGATGTGCAAAAGCGCTTCGACTTTGACCCACAATTTCTTGAGAAAGTTCAAAGATTCGCAAGACGCACTCTTCAAATTGCAGGATGTTTTTCTGTATTGTCCATTGCTCGTTGGGTCATAGCGCCGTTTACAGCGAGTGAGATTTTTCCTGAAATCGGACGACTCGGCCTAGACACGGCGATACTAATTTTTCTACTTGTTTGGGTCAGATTGGCACTTCTAGATTCAGGGCAGACGAACACTCGATCTGTCAAAACGGTCGTTGCTTCAGTTTCGGTATTGGTATTAAGCGCGCTCAACATCTTCGATACGATTCTTCCGCTTGGATATTCGAGTTGGCCGTTCAGAAGTTCGCCGTCCGCTGCGCCTCTCATATTTTTGTTTGCCGTTTCTGAATGCCTTCAATTGGTTCGGCACAAAAAAGTCGAAAATCTTCGATACCTGATACTGCTGGGTGGAGCTTTTGTTTCTGTTTCGGCAGGCTTAGGCTTTCTTTTCAGCGCCGGTTCGGTTCGATCGTTGGCGTTCTTCCAGCAAATTTCATTTTTCGGTGCCGTCCAAATGCTGATGTTTTCAATTGGCGTTCTTTTTCTTAACCCCAAAGCCGCGTGGCTGCCGATTTTGACGTCTGAGAACATGGGTAGCAAGGTGTTGCGAAAGATGCTGCCAATTTGCGCCCTAGCTGTTGGCACCGTTGTCAGCGCTGTCGTGATTGGCGCCAGGCAGGGTCTCTACGACGATGCTATCGGAATCGATCTCTTGATCGTTGGATTAAGTCTCGTCTTCGGAATTGCGCTTTTTGTTGTTGCACTCGGTTTGAACTCGATGGACCGAGCACGTAATCGCGCTTTCCAGGAACTTGTCGAGACTGAAGCCGAGATGAATACCGCGCAGAGCATCGCAAGGGTCGGAAGTTGGGTGCGGTATTCCGATCGCCAGAACACGAAGTGGTCACAACAAATGTTCAACCTCTTTGGTCTTGCGCCTGAAGTCGCTGTTGGCCCGAGGGATAAAGAAAAGTTTGTTCACCCAGATGACCTCAAAGAATTTCGAGATAAGCTGGAGGCGTGCGAGTTAACGGGCCAGCCGATACAGTTCGAGCACCGGATAATCAAAGTCGACGGCCAAGAAAGATTCGTTCGAACCCAAGCCGAACTTGTCGTTCATCCGACAACGGGCGCAATCGGAATTCACG
>JALHOI010000095.1 GCA_022843085.1 Pseudobdellovibrionaceae bacterium | reverse complement strand
GCTCTTCCGATCTAAGAGCGACGTCGAAACCTAGACCCGAGGCTGAAGGGACGTGGCCAATTCGTGAAAGGCTCAAGAAATCGCGGTAGTACGAGCGATCACCCGTTTCGACGAGAAGCGTTTTACGACCTAGCTGAGCTGCCGAGGCGGCTAAGGACGCGGCGACGAGCGACTTTCCGACGCCGCCCTTACCAGAGACAAAAACGTAGGGGCGCGCGACAAATTCAACGGTCGAACTATTCGGCTTAATCGTCTCCTCCATCGCTGAATCTATTAGACTTTTCTAGACGTTTTTCTTATCAATGCGCACTGATTTATTTACGATGAGGACGAGTCATGAAAACCAATCTCGAGACGGTTTCAACGCTGGAGCGCAAGCTCAATATTCAAGTGCCCGCAGCTGAGGTGCAAGCCGCGTTTGAAACTGCCTACAAATCTATCCAGAAACACGTGGCCATCAAAGGCTTCCGACAAGGTAAAGCGCCGATCAAAGCCGTCAAAACGATGTATGGCGACCGCGTTAAGCAGGATGTCGTAAACGACCTTGTTCAAAAATATTACGCAACGGCTCTCAAAGAGCATGCGCTTGATCCCGTTAGCTTTCCGACAATCGAATTCGATGCCCTCGACGAGGGAAAAGACTTCGGTTTCACGGCTGAGTTCGAAGTACGCCCCAGCGTTTCACTCAAAAAAGTCGAGAAGCTGCCATTGAAGCGCGAAAAGCTGGCGATCAAAGAGTCGTTCGTCGACGACGCGCTCGAGGACATCCGCAAAAGCCGTTCGGTGAACGTCCCGGTTCTCGAAAATCGCGCCGCTCAAAAAGGCGACATTGCGGTCATCGACTTCAAAGGGTTTCTAGAATCGGGCGAACTTGAAAACGGATCGGCCGAGGGGCATGAGCTCGAGCTTGGCTCGAACATGTTTATCCCCGGTTTCGAAGAGGCCATTATCGGCATGATGCCCGGCGTTCAGGGCGAAGTTAAAATCACGTTCCCAGTTGATTACCACGTCGAAGAGTTGAAGGGAAAACCTGTCACTTTCAAAGTTACGCTGCAAAAGTTATTGAAGAAAGATCTGCCAGAGCTGAACGACGACTTTGCGAAATCGCTTGGTGGAAAAACCGAAACACTTGCTGAACTTAAAGAGACGATCAAGAAAGACCAATTAAAGCGCGAAGAAAAACGAGTTCGAGATGAACTCAAGAATCGCTTGATGAAAACTTTGGTCGCCGCGAACCCCGTTGACGTTCCAAAAGCGTTGATGATCGAACAGAAAAAAGCCCTTGCGGATGATTTGAAAAAACGCATGGAAAGCCAAGGCATGGGCGATGAACAGTTCGAAGACTACAAGTCTAAGTGGGACAAAGATTTCGAAGAAACCGCGTCTTTCATGATCCGCTCTAGCTTTCTTCTCGACAAACTCGCAACTGAGAAGAGCTTGCGTGCGACGGACGGCGACCTTGAGTCGAAGTTCAGCGATTACGCTGCTGAAACCGGAATCGAGTTGGCGCGCGTTAAGGAATTTTACAAGGACGACGACCGCCGCTCTCGCCTGCGCTATCAACTGACAGAAGACAAAGTGGTCGATTGGTTGATCCAGCATGCCGACGTGAAAGACGTCTCGCGCGAAGAGATTGAGAAAGACGAAAAGGAAGGCAGCGCAAACTAACCTTTGCCAATTGCTTATAATTTGATCGAATAGGGCAGACGCCGAATTGTGGGGAGAGATGCATGGACCGATCAACCTCGAATTTAGCATGGCTCACGAATTCAATTTCAGCGGGCTTAGCGGCGCCAGTCGCCGCGGTTCTACTCGTTACGCTGGTCGGTGGTTGCGCACCACCGACATCAAAGCCCAATCAATCGCTGACACCGAAGGCTGAAACGCCGATTCGAACAACGCAGACTTGCGAAACTGAAGGGCCTGCCACGCTGAGCCCTGATGCCGACGGTCGGTACGCGGTTCGATCGATGCCCACGCGAATCGACCGACTGTGCGTTTTGATTCTACCCACCGACTCGCAAACATTGAACGAGATCCTTCGCGGCACAAAGACCGTCGACTACCGACGAAGTTTTCCCGCAGATCAAGTCAGCCATATCCTCTTCTTTAATACGAAAACTCTCGAACTTTTCGCGACGGCCGAAGTCGAGAGCACACTTGTAGGCGACCCTCTCGAAATTGCCGAACTCACAGCACCAAGTGCCGGTACGAATCTCGACGGAGCTCGCGATTATTTTGGAAGCCGAAACTACGGATTCGCAATTACCCTTAGAAATGTCCAGGGCCTCGCTAAACCGATCGGAATTCGTGACGCTCGAAACATCGATGCCCGCTTTCAGCGACCCTATGGATACTTGTTTCTCGAACGGCACCCTCGCCTAAATCAAGAGATCGCGACGCGCCTAGGGCTCTCGTCGGCGCTGTGAACGAAATCTCTCTGCGAGGAGTTCGCTTCGCACCATCGCCGACCGGTCACTTTCATATAGGCAATCTTCGCACCGCGTGGGTCGCAAGCCGTCTGGCAAAAACCCTAGACGAACCGTTTGTAATTCGAATCGAAGACATCGACACCGCTCGAATTAAAGAGAAAGCGTGGACGTCACAGTTGTCGGATCTGTCGGCTCTAGGCCTCGTTGCAAGGCAGACCGTTACTCAGACCCACTTTGCTCGCCGTCACGCCGAGCTCTTTGCCACAGCAAGGCTCGAAGGTCGCGTGTATCCATGCGACTGCTCGAGACGCGAGGTACTAACGCAGCTTTCGATGATGCGCTCTGCTCCGCACGCTGCAGAACCCGAGTACTCGGGTCATTGCCGAAACCGCATTGACGACCTGTCAACATATCGGCCGAAAGAGACTCTTGCCTGGCGGTGGAAAGATGAAAGCGAGAACGGCGCATACGACTCAATCGTCGCACGCAGTGCTTCTGATGCCTCTGGCTTCATGCCGGGTTACCATTGGGCGTGTGCGGTCGACGACGCCGACGGCGGCTACAATGTACTGGTTCGCGCATGGGACCTTGCCCCAGCCGATCGGGTCCAGCGACAAATCAGAAAATGGGTTTCAAAGAACGGTCCCGAGCCGATCGTGTTTCATACTTCGCTCGTTATAAATAGCGACGGCACTCGGCTTGAGAAACGAACCGCTGGCGTAACGCTTGCCGAACTTTCCGCTGAGAAAATTTCAGCGAAAAAGCTTAGTGAAAAGTTTGAGGCCAGCTTTAAGCTCGACGACGCGCTGTCGGCGATCGAAAGTCGTGTGCGACCCGCCGGTGAAACTGAACGGTCGATCCTTCTCCCCCACCTGCTGGCATTATAGTCAGCTAGGGCGCTTTTTCTGGTACCTTCGGTTGGGCTTCGTCCGGCTTTACCACGTTGGGCTCGGCTCGCGTTGAAGTTTCGTTACCACCAAACTTCTCCATGACCTTCCACGCCTTGATGTAATTGAAAGCCTGTAGAACTTGAAAGTCGTCATGCAAAAGTTTTTCGCGCGGTGTGAGATTCGCTTTCTTTGACGAATCTTGCTTGAACCAATAGTTCATAGCGCCCGCCGCGTCTGACTTTTTCTTTTCTTTCTCTTTGTCGCTTAGCAAGTGCCCGCCAAGATCTTGCTCACGACGAACCTCGCGTTTGATGATCGCCTTTTTGAATTGCTCGGGATCAACATCTTCTACCATAACGTCAGGAGTAATCCCGACAGATTGAATGGATTTTCCGCTCGGCGTGTAGTACCGAGCAACGGTCAGTTTCAGCCCCGATCCATCTCCAAGTTTGACGACAGACTGAACGCTTCCCTTTCCGAAGGTCTGCTGACCCATGATCAACGCTCTTTTGTTGTCCTGCAAAGCACCAGCAACAATTTCTGATGCGCTGGCAGAATACTCATTCACGAGCACGATGACTGGAAATCCAGAGTAGGTTCCGTCTTTCTTCGCGTAGAGAACTTCTTTTTCACGTTTGTTGCGGCCGATCGTGCTGACGATTGTCCCACCATCAAGAAAAAGATCGCTTATCTTCACCGCTTGATCGAGCAAACCACCGGGGTTTCGTCGCAAGTCGACGATTAATCCTTTGATGCCCTTCGAACGTCGCTGCATCTCTTTTAAAACTTTCTCGAAATCAGGAGCCGAATTTTCAATGAAGCTCGTCAAGCGAATGTAACCGTAACCCTCTTCGAGTTCGGTGAACTTCACCGATTTCAGTTTTACCGTTCCGCGAGCAATCGCGAACTCTTTTGGTTTCTCGAAGCCCTCGCGAAAAATTCCCATTCGAACTTTTGAACCTTTTTTGCCGCGCATGCGTTGTGCCGCTTCGGCGAGGCTTAAACCTTTGGTCGATTCACCGTTGATCTCAACGATCTTGTCACCTGCCTGAATGCCGGCCTCCCACGCGGGAGTATCTTCGATCGGAGCAATAACGGTAAGAATATCGTTCTGTAGTGTGATTTCAATTCCAAGCCCACCGAATTCACCACTGGTTTCGCTTTCGAACTCTTTATAAACCTCGGGAGGCAAAAAGTTAGTGTGAGGGTCAAGCTCAGAAAGCATGCCTTTTACGCCACCGTAGATGAGCTTTTTCATATCGACTTCTTCGACGTAGTATTGCTGAACTAGATTTAACACTTTGGTGAAAATCTGAAGATCGGCGTAACGCTCTTTTGCGTAAGCCAGTGTGCTTCCTGCCGAAACCGCGCCGAGTATGAAGCCGGTGACTCCCACTGTGATCAAGAACGTAAAAGTCAGTAGGGCGCGGCGTGATCGAGTCTGATGGGCCATTCGGCTTCTCCTGGTCGGCTATTCGAAATTGGCTTTCGCCTGCTTGCTCTCTAAGCTTGCATTCTGCTGGGTCAAAAGTGAACTCTTCGCTGATATCCAAGACGCAGGGTTTTCTGGTTCAGAGAAATGTCGAATCTCGAAGTAGAGCCCGGTCTCGGCTTGTCCAAGAAAACCAGACCGCGGGACCTCATCGCCGACCGAGACCTTGATCGAACTTAGCCCTGAATACACTGAGTAATAGTGATCACCGTGATCAAGAATCAAAGTGGCACCGTAACCGGGAAGCGGTCCAGTGAACGCAACAACGCCCTCGTCTGTGGCGACTACTCCCGTCGTTTGAGAAACCGCAATTTGCCACCCCTTGTGACTCATTTTAAATTTAAACTTTTCATCGATTCTCAGACCAAAGTCCTTAACGATGTATCCGGTCGAGACGGGCGCGATGAGCGAGCCCTTTTTTTCATAGATCGACGGCTTAAGTAAATGTGCGATTTCTGTATCATCCGCCGACCGCGTTTTACGCAATCGTCGAATTTCGGAAATACGCTTACGAGTATCTTTCTCTATTGAAGATGCCAAAGTCGACTTGGCCTGGTGCTCTTGAGCCAGAAGTCTCTCTTGTTTTCTAATTCTTTTTTCAACAATCAAAAGCCGCTCGACTTGTGTCTTAAGTTTCTTTCGCTGTTGCGCAAGCAAACTCAAATTCAATCGATAACTTTGAATCATTTGAAAGTCTTTGTCAGATACCAGCTTCAAATTTCTAAGTGTCGAATCAAACTCATAAGCGTTCTTTGTCGAAAACACGGCGCCGACAAATGATTCTCCTGAAATTTTATAAAGTGTGCGAAGCCGCTTTTTAAGACCTCGGCGTTGGCGATCGATTTGAATTTCCAACGTTTGAATAGCGGTTGCTACCGTCTCGACGCCATCTTGCGACTGCATTAACTCATCTGTCAGTTTGCCTTTATCTTTCGAAATCTTCTTCATTCGAAGATTGATCGCGTAGAGAGATCCTAAAAGCTTTCTTCTCGCCGCCTCTGATTCGTTAATAACTTCCTTCGTCTCGCGAATTGTTTCGGCCAACACATCGACCTCGGTCGACGACGCGCCGGCCGACGCCAACGCGAGCACCGATGCCGTACATCCGCCGAGGAAAGATCGAAAAATTCGCTCAAATATCATCACGACCTTACACCGTGGGCGGCAGCCCATCCGGTATTCAGCGACCTGACGGTTAACCAAGCGCCGAAGCCGCCTAGTATTGCGCTCGCAGCCAGAAATGCGAAAACTTGAGGGATCGACAGAAAACTAAGTTCTTGGGCCATGCGTGCAAATGCCAGACTCTTCTTCATGACATCGAGTTGCCACGAATAAAGTGCAGCATTAACCGCGACCGCACCGAGAGCAGCCGCGAAGCATAACATCGCACCTTCGACAATATAGGGGCGGCGAATGTGTGACGAAGTTGCGCCGATCAATTCGAAAATTTCAATCTCGTCACGTCGACCTGAAATCAAAGTTCGAATTGAATTGGCGACTATAAAAACACTGCCAAGAACGAGAATGAGGCCAATCAGGCCGCCGATCGCTTCAATCACACCTACAAACGACGCGTAGTTACGCACCCAGCTTTGTCCATAGCTGACGTCTTCGACTCCAGCCGTCGCCGAAAGTTCGGTGGCCAGCGCTTCAAGTTCTGCGACGTGTCCATCAGTTTTCTGACTGTCTCGAAGGTGAACCTGCAGACTTGCCGGAAACGGCGTTGCAAACTCGGAGTCTGACAGTAGGTCTGGCGCGTAACTCGCCATTTGATCTCGAAACAGTTCGGCCGCCTTCTCTTTCGAGATGTACTGAACTTTTGCGACATCGCTGCGCTCTTCAAGTTTAGTTTTTAGATTTTGCAGGGCGATTGGATCAAGTCCGTCTTCAAGGTACGCCGATACCTGAACCTGTTCGCCCCAAACAGTAAGAACTCGCTGAAAGTTGAGCGAAAGACAAATCATAAACCCGACAGTGGCGAACGTCGCGGTCAGTACGGTCAGAGTTGCGAACTGCATTCCGAAGTGTTGGCGCCACGATCTCGCAATCACCTTCAAGTCGTCATTGAACGCCATGTGTCCCCCGTCGGATTTGCGTCGCGCATCTGCCCGGCTTCAATCTCGATCACACGCTTCGCCCGACTCTGCACCAAAGTATGATCGTGAGTCGCGACGAAAACCGTCGTGCCTTGCGCGTTCGCACGTTCGAAGAGCCGCATTATTTCGCTCGACATTGCAGGATCTAAATTTCCCGTAGGTTCATCTGCGATTAACAAGCCAGGTCGGTGAACAAGCGCCCGCGCAATCGAAATTCGCTGCTGCTCGCCACCCGACATCTGATCTGGCAATTCGTCTTTCTTGTCGAGTAGACCAACGCTTTCAAGAGACTCGTGAACGCGTCGATCAATCTGAATACGGCGTTCACCTAAAATTTCAAGTGGAAGTGCGATGTTGTCGAAAGCACTACGATCGCGAAGAAGTCGGAAATCTTGAAACACGACTCCAATTCGGCGACGAAAAAAAGGAAGTTCACGAGCGGGAATCGTCGAAATATCGTAGCCGTTAACAACGGCGCGACCTGAACTCGGACGATCGAAAGCAGATAGCAGCCGAAACAAAGTCGTTTTACCGGCGCCGCTTGGCCCTGTCATGAAAACGAACTCACCTTTTTCGATTTCTAAATGAACATTGCGAAGGGCGTGGTTTTCACGACCTTCGTTGCCTCGATAGGTCTTGTAAACATGAGAAAATGAGATCATCTCAATAGAGTACGAAGAACTGGCTTCCTTGGCGCGAGTCAGACGTCCAGTTCTGCAGAGAACCGGACTAATCGATGAAAGAGCTCAACGACGAGACCCGAGGGTGTTTAGAGTCTTTTCGTGTTGGAGGCGCATCGCCTCGCGCAGAGCCTCTGACATGGCCGCTTTGTTTCGAAGTAACAAAAATGCGTTGCGGCTTCGCAGGACGTCTGAATAGGGAGTCTTAATCGAATCGATGACCGCGCCGCTTTGATAGACGCGGGTAACTAGAAAAGGATTCTCAAAACCCCAGTCCTCGGTCTGGATATGATAGATCACACCGCTCACTGTGAGATCTGAATTAAATCCTTTTTCCATTCCCTCAGCTAACCAAGTCCGTCCAGTCTGGTCAACGATACCCGAGAATTCGCCGATAAGACCTCGATGCGTCTACACTTCGAAGCGTTTCTCGTCACCGCGCTCGCGCTTGTTTCGGGATGCGCAAATAACAGCTCTTCGCAACTCGCGAGCCGCGCCCTCGAACCGTATTGCCCGTACTTGCCTTCGCGCACCTTCGGGACGCCGGTCACGGTCGCAGGACTGGCCGTTTATGAGTACCGAGCAGGGGGAAACGGCGTCGCAAGTGACGCCGGCACAGTTCTTTCTGTCGATTCATTTTTGACTCCAGCTCTTCGGTCGTACTCACTCACCGTGAATTCAATGACCTACACAGTTCAAAGTAATCTTGCGCAGACGTCGGCGCAGCAAGATGTCGTCGGCAAGCTGAAGGCGCTGATCAACGAGGATACGGCCTCAGGATTGTACGCCTACGGAGTGGCCCAGCTAACCGTGACCCAGCCCGGAGTTTTAGCCGCGCCCACTATCAGCGGGCTACTTCGCCTCACCGCGACTTCAAACAATCCAGTGGCGCGTCCGATTCGATTTGCTGAAGTGGCCGTCAAAGACTCGTCTGGCATTGTGGTCCAATGCGCTGAAACTCAGGCGGACGGAAGTTTTTCTTTTCAACTTCCTCAAGACTCTGGAAGTTACAATGTCGAGGTTAGATCACGTGCTTCGAATTCTCGAAGCACTGCTTACATTCTGGATAATCCAACAAACAATACCCAGCACTCTATTTCAGGCACAGTGACAACCACGACAACCACATCCGGATTATTTTTACGCGCCACAGTTAAAGATGCGCTCATGGGCGGCGCGTTCAATATTCTTGATCAGCTGTTGAACGCACAAAACTACCTTCGAACTCAAACTGCAAATTGCGATCAAAACTCAACTCCAAATTTCTTCGAAGGGTGTGTGCCGTTTGTCGCCGCCCCGCTGGCCAAAGTGTATTGGACACCGGGATTAAGCCCCGGCGTCTACGTCAACACGACCGGTTCGATCAGCTACTACATGAACAACCGCTTCGAAATTTATCTTCAAGGCGGTCAAAATGGAAACGTCACCTCGAGCGATATGGATCACTTCGACAACTCTGTGATTATCCACGAATACGCGCAT
>JALHOI010000094.1 GCA_022843085.1 Pseudobdellovibrionaceae bacterium | reverse complement strand
GCCAGAATTCTGCTCGGCCACTTGGCTTTGCGGCGATCTGACTTCATTCAAAGGCAAGCTCGCGAGCTGAGTTCTGAAACTGAAGATAAAATCGGTGATCTCGTGGCTCTTGAGCGGTGGAAAGAATCGGTTGAGCGCCTCTTACGAGTGCAGCGTGTTCATCCCTCTTACCGGCTGGGACTTAGCGACGGTCACGCAAGCCTTGGAAGCTGGTTTAGTTATCAAATCGCTCATTCCGGTTTTGCTCATCTGTTCTGGAATATGATTTTTCTGTTGCTGTTCGGAACATTCGTTGAGCACTCACGGGGCGCGCGGGCGATCGCAGTGACCGCGTGGGCGGGCGGGTTCGGCGGCGCCCTCATGTACACATTGGTATCAGGTCTTTCAGCTTCACCGCTTGTAGGTGCGAGTGCCGCAGTCTCGGCGCTCATAGCTTTGTCAGCAAGCCACACGTCGCGCAGGCTGCCGTTTGTTTACTGGTTACTTCCGATTAAGGGGTACTACGGCGTGGCGTGGCTTCCGGCCTGGGTGTTGATTCCAGCCTTTGTGCTGCCCGACCTCAGCGGCTGGGTGGCGGCCCAGCCAGGTCTAAGCGCCGTCGCGTACACAGCTCACATCGGCGGCGCGCTTGTCGGGTTTGCGATGAGCTATGTCTTTCCCGAGCGCCCTGAGGCTTTTGTCGAGCTCGCACAAGGAGTCACCGGCACCGCTGCTTCGTCAACCAGACTTGCGGCGTGAGGCCCGTTCGGGCGAAAATGCAAGTAAACAGGTAAAGAAGTTTAATCAAGTGGAGTTAAGATGATCAAATATTGTGTCGCCATGGGCTTTTTATTTTCTGCTGTTGTCAGCGTCCCGGCGTCGGCATCGAATTTCGCATGTGACAGATTGATGATGGGCCTCATGCGGCAAAATGGGGGCTGTCCGACCGGAACGTGCAAATATAATATCGTCAACGGGAAGCTCTTAGGATTTGATGGTGCCACCGTGACGAATAGCGATGACTTTACTGAGATGAAATCTGTGTCAACACCGACAAAAGATTCGAATGGAGTTTCGAGTGTTCGTATTGAAAACGGCAAAAATGGCGAATTTCGAATGACTATGGTCGTTGTCGACGACAGAAAACGCGAGACGAAAACGGAGTTTGGCCTGAACGGCGCGGATGGCAAGTGTCTACACGAACAAACCGAACGCAAGCGCCCTGAAAACCTGTCGATGGCTGTCGACTACGATCGCGAATTCTGTGAGGCCGCCGCTCAGGCCTACGAAGGTGTCGACGCCGAGCAGTCGAAAACGTGTGATGATCTGATGCAAAAACTCGTCGGCAAATTTGAAGAACGAACGAACGCGCTAGCCAAAAGTGGAAAAGCATTTCGTGAAGCGAGTGCTTCTGAAGCGTTCAACGCTATCGCACTTCGTAACAACGGTGCAAACAAGGCGGGCCAAGCGAAACTCATGCAGGCGTTAAAACAGCGCGATCGCTGCATGAAAGCAGCGGTCGAAGTCGCCCAGGCGCGGCCGCTGTCATTTAAAGAGAGGTACGGCGAAGAACTTTATAATTCGATGAACCGTTTCAATAAAAATCCCGATAAACGGGCGTTCCCTCAAAACGGTTTACCATCCGGACCGACCGACACGATTCGCAGATAGACGTGTTCTACGAGCATGACGGCGTTTCGAACCTACTCTTCAACCGGAGCGAAACCTCGGCGAAGAGTATTTTCTGTTACCACACGAGGCTCCATAAACTGCTGAAGGTATTCGGGCCCGCCGGTCTTTGAACCGACGCCTGACATCTTGAAGCCGCCAAAGGGATGACGATCGACCATCGCACCCGTGCAGCCACGATTGATGTACAGGTTGCCGACTTCGAGACGCTGTTTTGCAAGCTCGATGTTCGCAGGACTTCGCGAGTAGATACCGCCAGTCAGACCGTATTCAACGTCGTTCGCAATTTCGATCGCTTCGATCATACTTTTTGCGCGAAGAACGGCGAGAACGGGGCCAAACACTTCGTCTTGACCAAGTGCCGAGTTCGGCTTCACATCAGTAAAAATCGTCGGAGGCACGAAGTAACCAGGCTGTGCACCCGCCGCGGTTTCGGGAAGACCGCCCTGAAAGGCAAGGGTCGCATCCTTCTTCGCGTGTTCGATCATCTCGAGAATTCGAACTTGCGCGTCGTGATCGATGACGGGGCCAACAAAGACGTCGGGCTCGATCGCCATTCGAACTTTGACGGATTTAGCTGCTTCAAGAAGCCGACCGATGAATCGATCGTAGATTTCATCAAGCACGATCACGCGTCCTGCGGCTGAACACTTTTGACCGCTAAACCCGAACGCCGAGTAAAGAACGCCGCCAATCGCTTCGTCGAGATCGGCATCGCTGTCGATGATGATCGCGTTCTTACCACCGAGTTCGGCCATGACACGCTTCATGTGGCGTTGACCGGGGTGAACGATTGCAGCTTGTTTAAGAATGTGAAGTCCGACCGCTTTTGATCCGGTGAACGCGATCATCGCTGTGATGGGCGAGCCTGTTAGGGTGTCACCAATCTCTTCGCCCAAACCTTGAACGAGATTCACAACTCCGTCAGGAAATCCGGCTTCGCGGATGGCGCGCATCAACCACGCGCCGATCACCGCTGTTTGTTCGGCCGGTTTCATGACAACGGTGTTGCCGGTGACTGCCGCAGCCGCGACCATTCCGCAGATGATTGCCAAAGGAAAGTTCCATGGAGCAATCACCGCGACCACGCCGCGAGGCTTATGGTGATAAACACTCGTTTCGCCCGGCACGCCCCCTACTTTTTGACCCGATGCCAAGCGACGCATGTCTCGCGCATAGTAGCGACAGAAGTCGACCGCTTCGGCGAGGTCTCCGTCGGCTTCATCCCAGGGTTTACCGGCCTCGTAGACTTCGAGGGCTGTCCAGTCGAGGCGGTCGCGTTCAAGAATGTCAGCAAGTTTATCGACCAGTCGTGCGCGTTCTGATGGTGCAACGTACTGCCACGTCTTAAATGCGGATTGCGCGGCGGTCAGCGCTTGCTCGGTTTCTTTCACGCCACACAGATGAACTTTACCGATCAGTTGCGCCGGGTTTGAAGGATTCACGCTGTCCAGAAGTCGTCCGGTTCGAATTTCTTTGCCGCCGATGTACGACGGCCATTCTTGTCCCAATGACTTTTCAAGTTTCGTGAATGCACCGTGAAGTTTGCCACGATTTTCTTCGATCGCGAAATCGATCAAGGGAAGATTTCGAAATTTTGGTGGCATCTTCCCAGCACCGGAAGTACCGGAGGCACCCGATGCTGCGGAAGGCGAGGCGAGGGGAGTCACAGACTTTTCGAGATCATAGGGGTTACTCGACGACGCAACGAGACCCTCGCTTGGATCTTTTAAAAGAATTTCGGTCGATGCTCCGTCTGAGAACTTAGATCGCAAGAACGATTCGTTCGAAGTATTCTCGAGCAGGCGTCGAACAAGGTACGCCATGCCAGGAATCAGTTCTCCGACAGGTGCGTACTCGCGAACCCGAAAGCCCTGTTTCACAAGTGAACGTTTAAAGCCATCGGCCATTCCATAAAGCATTTGAATTTCAAAAGACCTCGGGTCGACACCCAAGCGTTCGGCCGCAACAATCGTTGCCGAGATCGACCGAACGTTGTGCGAGCCAATCGCAAGTCGAACAAATTCGTTCGCTTCAAGAATCAGAGTCGCACAGAGTTCGTAATTCACGTCGGATTCTTTTTTGATTGTGTAGACAGGAACGGGCCAGCCGGATTGTTGGGCAAAGACGGTTTCGAAATCCCAGTAAGCACCTTTCACCAAACGAATGGTAAACGGAACACCACGCGATTTCGAAAATTCAATCAGCTTTCGAACATCTTGAGCCGAGTCGCGCAGGTACGCCTGGATCACGCAGCCCCAGTGCGGGTAGGTTGCGAATTCGGGCTCTTGTAAAAGTTCTTCAAAAATCTCGAGCGTGAAGTCTTTGAGCTCGTACTGTTCCATGTCGATGTTGATGAAGACACCGACCTCCATCGCTTTTCGAAAGATGGGGCGCACTCGCTCTTTCATTCGCGCTTTTGATTTTTCCCATGCCTTGAGGTCGATTTCAGAATCGAGAGACGAGAGTTTTACTGAAACGTTGACTCGAGGGATTGGACCTTTGTGATCTTCGTCAAGCAGTTGCACCGGTTCCCAAGACGCCGCGTCTTTCGCGAGCCAAGTCACCAGTTCGAGATATTTGTTCAAGTAGTCCTGAGACTCGACGGCCGACAGCGAAGCCTCGCCAAGAATGTCGACGGTGAAGCCAATTTTTTGTTTGCGAGCTTTTTTGAGAACGGTCAGAGCTTCTTGGGGTGTTTCGCCGGTGATGAACATTTTGGCCATCGACGTTACATTTTTTTTGATGGCACCCGCCATCAAGCCCGGTGCGAGCGAACCCAGCCCAAGGCCAACGTTAAAGACTTTCGGCAATTCTTCTCCACCTTCAGCGAAGTATTCTTTCAAGTGCCGTGCGACTTCAGAGCCCGAATTCAGGTATGGAAGTACGTCGACGAAACGAAACATCTGGGTTTTGAAGGTCTCGTTCTTCATCGACCAATCCATGATTTCGCCGTACCAGTAATTTTTGCTGAAAAGCGATGGCCCGCCTTCGTCGACGTTGCTAAAAATTGCTTCGCCGCGCGATCGCACCGCGGCTTGAAACGCGCTGTCCTTCACCAGCCTCGTAGCGACCAGCGGTGTAGCAAGTTTTGTTGTCGAAGAATTGATTGTCGGTTGGCCCACGGTTGGCTCCCCACTTCAGGTTAATTGCGTGGGTCGAACAGTAGCGCCGTCCAGCACAAGGCGCACGAGGCGCCGCGCTGCGTGACGGTTTAAGAATTAGCGAAAAATCCATTCGGCACGGACACGATGCCCCAGCCCGGATTCGAAAGAGGCTTCAGCGCGGTCGTCGGTTTTGAGTCTGGCAACACCTTCTGGCGTGCCCGTTAAGAGCAGGTCGCCGGGTTCAACTGGGAAATTATCGAAGACATAGGTACGAAGCGTTTCAAAGTCGAAGATCATGTCGCGAGTGTCGCCGCGTTGGCGAGTTTCGCCGTTGACTGAAAGCTCAAACTTGAAGTGGGGAACAGCGGGCGGAATCGCAACCATGGCCGAGACCGGTAGGCTATCGCGAAAGGATTTAGCGAGCGTCCAAGGATGTGATTTTGCTTTCAACTCGGCTTGTAGGTCGCGGGCCGTAAGATCTAAACCGATGGCTGCGGCATCGAACTCAAGTCGGCCGTTGGAATCCGCCTTTGTGCCGAAGCGAAGCACAATCTCGACTTCGTGATGAATATCTTTCGACCCTTGATAGAGTCGAACTTCCGGCGACATGGTAGCGGCCGATCCCGCTTTGAGAAAAATCATGGGCGTTGATGGAACCGGCTGGCCCATTTCGTTGGCATGAGCTTGGTAATTGCGACCCACGGCCCAGATGTTTCGAATGATCCTTTGAATCACTGTTGTCTTCTCCATACTCCATCTTGAAAACGGTAAACGCGAATTGCCATCGGCGTCCATGGCTCGCAGCGTTCGAGGTCGTTATCGTCACTCGGCAGAAACAGCGCGATCGCTTCAAGCCAGTCGAGGTGTGAGCACACGACTCGAGCCCGTGGCGCGGCCTCGCTGCGCTCATTCGAATCGTTCACGCCTTCGGCCCACTTCGTTATCTTCTGGCAGAAATTCTTTACACGGGTTTCGAAATCTTGAACGCTTTCATCGCGTGCGCGTTCATCTAACTCGCGATTGATCGCGATGCTTTGCCCTGTCGCTTCGGCGTAGCTTTTAAGTGTGGCGCGCGTTCGGCGTTTTGGGGAACTTTCGATGATTGCGGGCTCGGGAAAACCGCGTGCGTGCAGAGTGCCGCCGAGAGTCGAGGCTTGTCGAAGGCCTTCTTCAGAAAGGCCGTCATCGCTGAAATCGCGCGCCGCGTGCCGCATGAGAACTAAGATCGCCTGCTCGGCTTTTTCGTTTGTCATAAACTTTCGGTTCGCCATAAAATGTTGAGGATGACCGCAGCTAACCGCGTACACAAGTATCTATCGAAAGATTTGACGATTCGAGCGTCTTCCGTGATTGCGACTCAGGTTGTCGAAGAGATGCGTGCTATTCAGACAAGCTTTCCTGTGCCGACGATTGCCGTTGGGCGCACGATGGTCGCAAGCCTGCTGATGGCGTCGCATCTTAAAAATGGCCAAGAGCTTTCGATTTATATTCAGGGAAGCGGGCCGCTTTCGAGCGTCTTTGCCCAGTCGACCTTTGAGGGCAAAGTTCGAGGCGTGTCGAGTCACCCCCACCTCGTCGTTCCGGCTGAACTCGCAGTGGCCGGCGACAAAATTAAGATCGCAAAAAGTATTGGCATTGGTCTCATGACGGTCACGCATCACCTTCCGATGACCGGAACTCCTCACCGCGGAACGGTCGAGCTTGCCACGAGCGAAATTGGAGACGACGTCGCTTATTATCTACACCAGTCTCACCAAATTCCGTCGGTTGTCTCTCTTGGCGTTCACCTCGATTCCGAGGGAAAATGTCAGGCGGCGGGCGGAGTTTTAATCGAGCTCATGCCGGGCCATACAGAAGAGACGGCATTGAAAATCGAGGCCCGCGTCAAGCAGGCAAAGGCAGTTTCGAATCGCATTATTGAAGGAGCCTCGGCGACCGATCTGATTCGCGACTTTCTTCAAGACTTTGAATTGGTGGAGCTCGATCACGATTATTCAGTCGAGTACAAGTGCCGCTGCTCGAAAGAGCGAGTCATGCGTTCGGTCGGGCTACTTGGCTTAAAAGAGCTCGATGACATCATCGACAAAGGCGAAAACACCGAAGTGTCGTGCGAATTTTGCGGTCGCAAGTACTCGCTTGTCACCGACGACATCCGCGAAGTTCGGCAAGACGTTTATCGCGAGTCTTTGAATTAGCGCAGACACTGTTGCGAGTGCGGCAGCACCCGGGTTTCCTCGCCTCATTTAATTGAGTGCGGCCGGTATCCCACGCCGCGGTGGCGCGGTTTCAGCCTGAATTCGCGAGCCGCTTTTCAACTTGCACCATTGACCGGGCCGCTTTGCGCTGCCAGCCCGACGCTTCAATTTCATTCATCCGAATATAGTCTTTAAGAATCAAATACTCTTTGTAGCTTTCGACCACTCTCGTGAACGGGCGGTCGTCCCAGAATTTTCCATTCATCTGCGAGTTGTACCGATCTTTTGTATCGCTCGACGCTTTCAGAGCCTCGGTCATTTGAGAGGCTTCCGTCGCTTTCTTCCATCTTGAACGACCGGTGACGGCCATCGCGATGCTACCTGTGATCGCGCGAATGAACGGTCGGTACGCAAACCGATTCAAAAGCCTGATCTGAAGATGCAGGTGGTTCCATGCGTTGGCGAACGACACAACTTTGACACCATAAACGAACGCGAACTTGTCGATAATACGCCGAATGCTTTTCTTGTTTGCGCGACGAAGAAAGTTCCATTCGCCCTTTGCTTTCGACGACTTCAAAACCAGATGCATCGTGTGCCGGGTCGAAATGGGCCTCGCACCCGCGCGACCCTTTCGCGTCTTTCGGAGACTTCCTCCATAATCCTTCGGCAGTTTTTTGAACATCGAAGGCTGTCGTTGACGTTGTCTTGCTTTCGGCTTCGTGTTCCGAGTCATGTTAGAATTTTAAGTGACCCATGAAATCAAGCAAAATTAGAATTCAGGTAGGCAGAACGGGAGGAGAAAATGATGCCGGAGCAAGCTCGTCAACAATCCCTTGATGTCGCGTCCATGATGTCGCGCCCATGATGTCGCGAACGAATAGAATTTGAACGACCCGCCGTCGAACTGGAGCCAAGCGATTGTATGACGGTTAAGAAAACGAGAGCTCGCTCGTTCCTTCGGTCGCCGAACTCCTAGGCCTGTGCCGCCGCCGCGGGCAGAGATGCCAAACTCCAGCGGCAAAATCAGGCTTCGAACTCAAGCGCCAACCCCGGGCTCTGAACCTCAACGGCGAGCCAATGCGACTCGCAGACACTCTGAAGCAAATTGGGCCCGGCGTATCGAATTTACAAGATGGCCGTCCCGATGCGGCGTTCTCGGCGACTCTTCGCTCTTCGTCGCGTTCAGGTGTTCAACGAGGTTGCATGTTCGTTCGACCTGAGGTGTAAGCAGGGGCCGTCAATTCGGCGACTCGAAATTTGAGATGCCGGGCTGCAATCATGATCTGGAGTCAGTCTTGTCTCATCTCAAGTTGTTCCTTACAAAGAAGCGTTTGTGTGTTTGTTTGATGGTGCTCTTCGCACTTTCTCAGGCGGCCTGTTCTGTAGGCGGTCTTGGCGGACAGTCGGATGTTCTTTCCGATCAGTCGATGGCCGTCATTCAGGTCTCTTTGAATTCGCCCGAGATTACGCTCGAGAACTTTCGCGATCGAAAGCTTCTGATTCAGGTTCCACCAGGGAATCGAAATCCCGAGCTGAATTGGCAGACTCTTTATTCGAAGATGCCTGGCGAAGAACCGATCGAAGATCAAAGGCCCGCGGAACAGCAGGACACTTCGGCCATCGGCATGGTCAAAAAGTTCGTTGGCGGTAAGAGCACGAAGAAAACGTTTGCACGTTGGAAAGATGACCCGGCCGGGCTCGAAAAGGAACTCGACCGTCGGTTCACTCGGGCCATGCGCAGCATACTGAAGAACAAGGCGTTGAAGGCCGAATTCATCGCCGCCGGAAAGGCGTTTGGCGTTGATCCAATTCTCGCGCTCGGTTGCATGGTGGGAGAAAACACGTTCAACGTGACTGCGTTCGACGACGCCGGAACCTACGCGGTTCGGTATAAAATTATGGCTGACAAGTGGGCGTTGAGGTTTCGATCGACCGACGTCGAACTGACGGCGTTGGTTCAGCTTCCCCAGTTCGAGGTGTGCGCGGCTCCGATGCGGGCGGGAGGGCCTCATTCTGAATACTGGGACTGCGTGGGTGCCGTGTGGGCCAAAACGTTTCATGGCAAAACCGTCGACGGTGTGAAGTACCCGGCGCAAGGTTTCAAATGGCTCTTCTTTAATCCCCTCGG
>JALHOI010000093.1:6650-9174 GCA_022843085.1 Pseudobdellovibrionaceae bacterium | reverse complement strand
AAATCCAAGACTTCAAATCGCCTGCAACACGCAGGTGACCCCCGGCATGAAGGTAAACAACAGTTCACCCAAAGTTAAAGACGCGGTGAAGTGGGGTCTCGACTTTCATCTGATCAATCACCCTCTGGATTGTCCGATCTGTGACCAAGCCGGTGAGTGCGGACTTCAAGATCAGTACATGAAGTATGGTCAGTACGATTCTGAAATGGGCGAACGCAAAGTTAAAAAACACAAGGTGGTCGATCTTGGACCGCGTGTCGTTTTGGATAGCGAGCGCTGTATTTTATGTTCGCGCTGCGTGCGTTTCACCGACGAAGTTTCAAAAACTCACGAGCTCGGAATTTTCAACCGCGGCGATCGTGCCGAAGTGGGAACTTTTGACGGGCGACCGTTGGCGAATAACTACTCAGTTAATACTGTCGACATCTGCCCGGTGGGTGCTTTGACGTCACGAGATTTCCGTTTCCGTCAGCGCGCTTGGTTCTTGAAAGACGCCGAGACGATTTGCACGGGCTGCAGCACCGGCTGCAATGTGAAGGTGTACCACAACAAAGAAGGCCTTTTCCGCATGAAGCCGGTCTACAACCCGGACGTCAACGGCCACTGGATGTGTGATGCTGGTCGGGATACGTATAAGTTCGTTAACAAGGAAGCGCGCCTCATGGACGCGAAAGTCGTGAACAACGGTAAGTCCGAGCATATGACTCCGCTCGAACTTGCGCGCCGTCTCGGAGGCACGCTGAAGGGTGCTGGCAAGTCGGCAGCTCTCGTACTGACGGGCTCGTATACGGTTGAAGAGTACGAAGCGATTTTGAACTACTTCAAAAACGATGTGGGTTCATCGAACGTCTTTCATTGGATCAACAACCCCGAGTCGTTTGAGAGCTTCGATGGGCTGCTGTATCGCGGTGACAAGAATCCGAACACTCGCGGTCTTCTTGAATCAATGAAAGCTGCAGGTCTTTCGGGATCGTGGAAAGAACTGATCGATGCGATCGGAACTGGTGCGATCAAAACTGTCGTCGTAGCAGGGCCCGAAAACCAAGCGAACTTCCCCGATATGAAAGCGAAGATTAGCGACCTGTCGAAAGCCGCGAAACTTGTGTGGCTAGGTTCGGGCAAAAACAATGATCTCGAGGCCTTGACGGGCGACGTGGCGCTTTTGCCAGTCAAATCTTACATTGAAAAGTCAGGAACGTTTGTAAACCATGCCGGACTTCGCCAGCAGGTCGAGCGTGTGACGACAATCGTCGCGGGTGCGCTCTCGCTGGTTGAAGTTGTCCAGGCGATGAAGGGTGACGTGATTCAACCTAGCGAGTCTCCACACGTCGGATATAAGCCCAATCAAGTTGGCAGCGGCCGAATCAACAATGAGTTCGCGCTCTCGAGAGGAGTTTGGTAATGGCCATAACCGTTGAAAAAGTGAAACGTCTTGAGGCGACCGACAATTGGTTCATGCCCGGCATTCTCATGGGCTTGCTTTTGACTTTTAAGTCGCTGGTTCTAAATCTCATCGATTATATTCCTTCGATCGTGGGCGTGAAGAAGCGTACCGTGATGCCGACTGTGAATTACCCCGAAGAGAAGTACGAGTACTCGCCGCGCTTTAAGGGAAACCACGTTCTCACAGTGAAGAAAGACGGTTCTCTTCGCTGCACGGCTTGCATGCTCTGTGCAACGAATTGTCCTGCGGACTGCATCAAGATCACCGCCAGTGAGCATGATGACCCATCGGTCGAGAAATTTCCGATCGCCTACGAGATCGATATTCTTCGCTGCGTTTTCTGCGGTTTCTGCGAAGAGGCCTGTCCGGTCGATGCGATCCGTATGGGGCCCGAGTGGCAAACACCTGGCGTGAACGGATCTGATTTTAATTACGACATCAAACACCTCGCCTACCGTCCGCAGCTGAAGGGCGGAATTGTTTCTGTTCTCGACGAAAAAGAGCGTCACGAGGCGGGAATCTGACGCCTTCGACACGAGCGATCGGCATCTCGCAAGATCCCGCGGTTGCTTGGTCGGCCGCGTGTGACCGCGTGAGATTAGAAATCGCTGGTTTGCCCGCGGCCGCCGGATGTTTCTTGTACCCGTCGGTTGAGGCGGCACTCACTGAAATCAGTTTACTGCTGACTGAACGAGAACGAGAGCTCGGTGGCTTAAAGACTTCAGTGGTGTATGGGCACTTTCAAGACCCAGCGCTTGATCACATGGCCAAAACTTTGAGTTCGGCCGGACTCGACACCCGTGCGAAAAAATCGTCGGAACTTTCGGACGCCGCAGCTTGGTTTCCAGAGGTTAAGCCGAAAACGCTATTGGTCGCCTATGCCGAAGACGACCGTTTTACGGGCGAAGTCTACGACGTGGCGGCGTTCCGAGACCTCTTGTTTTCGGACGGCGTTCGAATTCCTGTTTTAAGTGTCTGCTTTGGTGCAACCGAATGGCGCGAGACACTTCCTCGCCCTTTTGAAGTTCGAATGTATGACGTGCGTGTCATTGACAACGAGTTTGTAACGATCTTGATCGC
>JALHOI010000093.1:4393-6640 GCA_022843085.1 Pseudobdellovibrionaceae bacterium | reverse complement strand
CAGGCGAACGGCTTCGACTCGAACCGCGTATGGCGCCGCTTAGCCTTAGCGAATCAAGGTTGAAGCGAATTGAACGAGCGTTGGTGGGAGGCGAGCTGCGTGCGCGTCCAGACACTTTGAAAGATCGCCTCGACATCGAGACCTTTGAGGCCGGACTTCCAGAGCCTTTTCAGCCGAAGTGGTCTAAGGGAGCCTCTCGCCTTCTTGACCGTGCGATCGTTTCGACGGAGGCCCACGACGGGTCGTGGATTCTTGAAAAGTTGAAGCTGAAGCTTCAGGCACAGCGCGTCGATCTGGAACTTATTGAGGCCGGACTTTTCTCTTTAAGTGGCTGCACAATGAATGATGAACGACGCCAAGAGTGGCTGCGATCACGCGGTCAAGATCCATGGTTGACGCGTGGAACGATTCACATTTCGCTCGATCTGCTTCGATCTGTTTCAACAGAAGCCTGGCTGACAGCCTTCAACGAAATTCACAGCTTGAAATGAACCTTTTGGTTTTAGCTTGTGATGCCATGGCGGCTTCGAGCTCGACGGCTCAAAATGGTAAAAGTGCCCGAGACGTTGTCGCCTTCGTCGCGGGTCTTTGCGCAGGCAAACAACAACAAAATTTTACTATTTACGAAAACTGTCTCAACTTTGATCAAAAGTGTGTGCCTCACGTGTCTCATTCATCAAATTTCTCAGAAGGTGCGTTCGGCGTGTCGATAAAACGTTATGCGTCGAGACCAATTGGGCTCAATACCTACTCAAAGCCCGTCGACAGGTTTCCTCCGCCTGCCGACACTTATAGCCTTACTGTCGCTCTGTTCGTGCACGAATGGTTTCGTCACTGAGTATCTAAGGTTGCCGAGATCACCGCTCGGAGCCGTACTCCCGACTGTCGATTCCAGCGCGACCGGCGCACTCAAAATGGCCGACCGTTCTGTTCTAAGGCGCACAAGCCAAACAGCGATCGCCGTGACGTGCACCGGAAGTTCGACTCATTTTTTAATAGCGACGAGTCAACCACAGCCCGCAAGCCTAGATTGGGCTGCGTGTCCAGCCGAAGGAACTTCGACCACGGTCTCGATCACAGACGTCGCGTCTGGCGACAACACCGTTTCGGTTTGGTTTAAGAGTGGCAATGGTGTCAGCAGCGAGGCTGCTGAAATTACGGTCAAAAAGCAGACAAGTTTTGCGTTCTCGCTTCCGGCGTCAGAACTGGGCGCTAGCAATAGTCTTGGACAAGGGGTGATCGATCTCACACCTCTCGTGTGGCTGATTCAAGACACACGAAACGACGTCAACGGTGCAAATTCTGGAGCGATTCATCTCGTGAATAACCGAGGCGAAGTGACCAGAACAATTCGCGGGCGGTACGCCGGTGACGAGTTCGGGACTTATGTTGTGAAATTAACGAATCAACGTTTTGCGGTGATTTCACCCAAGGCCTCGGTGGCCGATGGAACTGTGCTGACGGCAGGTTCGGTGATTGTCTACGACACCACCGGCACCGAACTCTTTCGCGTTGAAGGCGACAACGCTGGCGATCAAGTTGGCCAGTGCGATGCTTCCGGCCCCGGCCTTTTAGAATTGAGCAATGGTAATTTGTTGGTTTGTAGTCATCTCGATGACGTCGGTGGGCTCGTCGACGCGGGCCGCGTTCAACTCTTGAACGGCACGACCGGCGCTGTCATCGCTTCGGTTGAGGGCGACGTTGCCGGCGACAGAACGGGCGACGGCGCATGGTTCGGGCTGAATCCGTCGCAACTTGCAACCGGGCTTGTGATGATTCCTTCCATGCTTGATTCAATTCCAAGCGGCCCATCGTCAGTCGGAAGCCTGCGTTTCATGAACCCGACAACCGGCGTGGTCGTGTCGACGATCACAGGCACGGCCGCCGGTGACCAGCTGACCTACTCTGGCATTGACGTTTTAAGCACAGGGGTCGTTGTGATTCGGTCGGACAGCTACGGGGGCCTTCAGGGCCGCTACACGTTCGTCAATCCAACGACAGGACTTGAACTCAGTAATTTTAATGGCGACGCTTCAACCCCTTTCTTTGGGTACAATAAGGTGCTCGAACTCGGCAATGGCAATGTTGTTTTGTACTCAGGGATCTGGGGATCAAAGGGCTTGGTACGCTTGATCAACGGTACCACCGGCGCCCTGATCCTAGGCCTCGAAGGTACGAATTTTGGCGACCAGCTTTCAAGCGACGGAGTCGTGCCACTGGCCAACGGCAACTTTGTTATTCTCTCGG
>JALHOI010000093.1:0-4383 GCA_022843085.1 Pseudobdellovibrionaceae bacterium | reverse complement strand
TTGAAACCTACGGTGGCGTGACCTGGGCCGGCACTGCGCGATTGATGAATGGAGTCACCGGCGCCGTGATCAGTGTCACCTATGGTGATTTCGCGGGCGGGACGTCATTGACGGCAAAAGCCTTGGCCAACGGCAATTACGCCGTTTTCATGCCGACGTTTGGCAAGACGACGGGGTCGGCTTCAAGTGCGACCGGAAAGATGTGGATTTTAAATGGCTCGACCGGCGCGACAATAAGTACCTTCGACGGCTCTGCCGCAGGCGACTTTCAAGGCGTCGGCCAGTACACCTCGACGGCACTGCCGAACGGCAACCTTCTCGTCAATTTTTACTCAATGGATTTTGGCGGGTTCGTTGATTCTGGCTGCTCGAAGCTTTTTAACGGCACGACTGGCATCGAAATCAATTCGATCTGTGGCGACGAAGCTGGCGATCAGATTGGCGGCGGAAATGCGTTCACACCGTCGACTGGAAATAACGTGTTTGTATTTTCGACCGCAGAAAAAATCGCAGGTGTCGCAGTCGGAAGCGTCAGGTTAGTGAATGGCGCAACCGGCGCTGTGCTTCAAAACCTGCAAGGTCAAACGGCCGGTGATTCACTGATTTCTTCGATCGTTGTGTCGACGGTGGGCACCGTGGCGCTTGGGTTTTCGTCTTACGATTCTGGGGGCTTGGTCGATTCTGGACGTGTCGTCATTATGAATTTTTTGAATGGGGCAATTCAAGCGACGCACTCGGGCCAAACCGCCGGCGACGGCTTCGGCAGCAACATTCGGCAAACACTCGATGGAACGTTCGCTCTTCACGCATTCGCGGCCGATAACGCGGGCTTGACCAACGTGGGTCGCACCGTCTTCGCGAGTCAGGCCGATGGTACCGCCGACGTCGATATTTACGGCGAAACATTAAATAGCTCGATGACGAATTACCGAGAACTTACCAACGGCGACTGCGTCTTTATCGATTACAATGCCAGTACCGGCGGCGTCACAGGCTCTGGCCGCTTCGTGCTGGTACCGCGCGATTAATCGAGCTTACCGAGGCTCTAGGTTGTCGCTGTTTCATTTCGAGACGTGTCGTCGAATTGAATCGTCGGGGTTTCGACGACACCGTTAGATTGTGAAAGCTGAATTCGGAAATACTCCATCGAACGTTTCAGCCCATCTTCGAGTGAGACCTTCGGTTCCCATCCGAAAACCCGGGCCCGTGAGATGTCGGGGCGCCGAACCTTCGGATCGTTTTCTGGAAGTGGCAGGTAGGAAAGTCCTGCGCGGCTGCCGGTCAGTTGATTTACGGCTTGAGCAATTTCGGCCACAGAACGCTCGATCGGATTGCCAACATTGGTTGGCCTCGATTCTTGGCTTCGGCAAAGAGCAATAAGTCCGCTGACGAGATCAGTCACGTAGCAGAAGCTGCGAGTCTGCGTACCTTCTCCGTAGACGGTCAGAGGGCGCCCTTGCAGCGCCTGCATAAAGAAGTTTGGAATAATACGTCCATCGTCGGGGCGCATACGTGGCCCGTACGTGTTAAAGATTCGAGCCATTCGAATCTTCGTTCCGAACTCTTTCGCGTGCGCGACCGAGAGAGCTTCTCCGTAACGTTTGGCTTCGTCATAGCAAGAGCGATGGCCAACGGTGTTGACGTTCCCGAAGTAGGTTTCAACCTGCGGATGCACTTCGGCGTCGCCATAAACTTCGCTTGAACTTGCATAGAGGCAAACGGCATCTGTGGCTTTCGCGAGGTCAAGCATATGTCGATGACCTGACGACGCCGTCTCAAGAATCTCGAGCGGAATTTTCGCAAAATCGACAGGCGACGCGGGCGACGCAAGATTATAGATTTCAGAGAAGGTGCCTGGTTTTGCAATCAGACCAAGTTTCGCTAGAACAGGCCCGATCGATTCGCGAATATCATGTTTAACAAAGCGGAACCGCGGATTCTGCCGAGCTTTCTTGAGATTCTCTTCTCGACCTGTGACAAACGAATCAACCCCGATCACTTCATAGCCGTCTTCGAGCAGCGCATCGACGACATGACTCGGAACAAATCCGGCTGCACCTGCTACGAGGGCTCGTTTGGTTGGACTTGCTGATTCAGTTGGCGTTGACGATGCCGAACCTGACGACAGTGTCGCGCCGAGCTTGGCCGTGCTTAAAATCTGCCGACCGATACAGAAATAATCGAACCCCGAAGCCGATACTTTTTTCGGGTCAAGAACATTGCGGCCGTCGAAGATGGCCGCGTTCTTCATTACAGATTTCAGTACTTTCAAATCGGGGGCTCGAAACTCGTTCCACTCCGTGACGATTGCAAGTGCGTCGGCGCCCGTCGCGGCATGCATCGCGCTTTCAGCAGCCGTGAAGGGGCGAGTAAATGCGGCGGCCGCAGTTTCTTGAGCAACCGGGTCGAAGCCAACGACCTTTGCACCTGCATCGACAAGCTGTTCGATGATGAACATCGCAGGTGCTTCACGAACGTCGTCGGTGTGAGGTTTGAACGCGAGCCCCCAGATTGCAATTGTCTTACCTCGAAGCGTTTCGCCGCGCGATGCAAAGTAATCTTGAATGCGATCAAACAAAACAAGCTTTTGACGGTCATTTACGCTATCTGCAGCTTCGACGATGGCCATCGGTACGCCGGCCGCTCGACCGCTGTGCACAAGCGCCTTCACATCTTTGGGAAAACAGCTGCCGCCAAAACCGACGCCGGGATAAAAGAACGCAGGGTTAATTCGAGAATCCGACGTGAACCCGCGGCGAACGTCGTTGATGTCGGCACCAAGCTTATCGGCGAGAAGAGCAAGCTCGTTGATGAACGAAATTTTCACCGACAAGAACGCGTTGGCCGCATACTTTGTCATTTCTGCCGATACGTTATCCATGAACAGAATCGGGTGACCATTTTTTACGAACGGTTCGTAAAGTTCGCGCATCGCAGTTTCGGCCTTCGCCGATTGGCATCCGATCACGACGCGGTCTGGTTTTAAAAAGTCGTCGACCGCGGCCCCTTCTTTTAAAAATTCCGGATTGCTGACGACGTCGAATTCAACACGGGTGATTTCGCGGATTTTCAATCGAACTTTTTCGGCGGTGCCGACCGGCACTGTGCTTTTTAAAACTAGAATCTTTGGCGATTTCGCCGCTTTCGCGACCGCTTCAACGACGGTCATCGTGGGGCGCATGTCCGCGCTGCCGTCTTCATTTTCTGGGGTTCCGACGGCAACGAAGATGACGTCACACTTTGTGATGGCGAGTGCGAGATCTGTCGTGAAGGTCAACCGGCTTTGAGCGCGATCAAGCACATCGATTAAACCTGGCTCGTAGATGGGAAGCTGCCGTTTCTTAAGGCCTTCGATCTTGGTTTCATCGCGATCGACTCCCCAGACGTTGTGCCCTGCGTCAGCAAAGCAAATTCCGGCGACCAAACCGACGTATCCAGTACCGACGATTGCGACTTCCATTGAACCTCCAGGCAACCCGCGAAAAGTCTCATTTCACCTCTTCCCGAGACAAGGTCAAGGCGCGTAGAAGGATACTCGTGGCAATGTCCGAGCTTTCAAGAAAACGTCTCAAAAACTACGCGATGACGGCTGTTAAAATCGTTTTCGCTGTAGCGCTTGTTGCGTGGATCATTCAAGGTGGAGCTCTGAAGCCAGAGGCGCTGAAAATCGCGCTCGAGCCGACAGCATTCTTTATTCTTGGCGGGCTCGTTCTGCTTCAGTTGCTGTTTGCTAACGCTCGCTGGTTGGTACTTCTGCGCGGCCAAAAATTCTCGGCCACAATAAACCGCACGTTTCCGCTGACACTCATCGGACTTTTCTTCAATTACGCGATGCCCGGAAGTGTGGGCGGCGATATTCTTAAAGGTTACTACCTGGCGCAGGACTACCCCGAACAAAAGCTAGCCGCCGGTGTCAGTGTTTTTATGGATCGCCTGATCGGCTTCTTTGTGATGGTCGCAAGCGGAGCATTTGCGATTCTGTTTTTTCGCGATCGTCTTGAGCACGATCCTCGCTTGGTCGCGATTGGAACCGGAACTCTTGTTGTCACTCTGATATTCCTCTGCATTTTAGCGATCGCATTGTCGCGCCGACTGCAGGCGCCAATTCGATTTTTGGCAAAGTACCTTGAAAGGTTGCCCGGCCACGCTGTTCTTGAACAAGTCTATCGGGCCATGCATTCGTACCGCTACCGCACTCGCGAACTCTTCTTTGCTGTCGTCTATTCGACGATCAACCAAGCGCTGCTGATCGCATTTTTTTATTTCACAGCCAGGCTGCTCGGCGAAGGCGATATTCCAATCTCAACGTTTTGGTTCTGTATTCCAGTGGGCCTCGTTGCGACCGCTGTTCCGATATCGCCGGCCGGAGTCGGAGTCGGGCAA
>JALHOI010000092.1 GCA_022843085.1 Pseudobdellovibrionaceae bacterium | reverse complement strand
GAGAAGTTTGATTCCGTGATCGCGGAAGTGTCGAGCTTTCAGCTTGAGCATTGCGACCGATTCACGCCCCAAAACATCGTATTTTCAAATTTGGCCGAAAACCATCAAGATCGCTACAAGTCGATGGAAGAATACGTGAACGCGAAACGCCGTATCTTTCAGAACGTCAATCAGGCGACGACGTCGATCTTAAACGCCGATGACAACGCCGTCGTTGAACTTGCGCGCGACCCAGCTGTTCAGCGCGGCCGAATTTTCTATTTCTCTCGCAAACCTGCGCTTGAACCGCAGATCATGTCGATCGGCGGCGCCGTCTGCATTAAAGACGAAGTGCGTGTTCGCACCGGCCCGGATATTGAGACGTATTCGATCAAAAACATGAAGATGCGCGGCAAGCACTCGATCGACAACATTATGGCCGCGATCTTGGCCGCGCGCGAGCACGGCGCGAAGCGCGAATCGATTCAGAAAGTCATCGATACCTACACGGGAATGCCGCATCGTCTTGAGTATGTTCGTCGCGTCGGTGGCGTTGAATTCTTCAACGATTCGAAAGCAACAAACGTTCATGCGGTCATGCGTGCCCTTGATGCCTTTGATGAAAACATCATTTTGATCATGGGTGGCAAAGATACCAACCTTTCCTACGAACCACTTCGCGAGATGGTGAAGCGTAAAGTGAAGACCTTGATACTTGTCGGCGAAGCCAAAGAGCGAATGAATCGCGATCTTGGCGACTGGTCTGAAACCTTTCTCATAGGAACGTTTGAAGAAGCGGTGTTGATTGCGTATCAGAAGTCGCGCATCAGCGATTCCGTTTTGCTCTCGCCGGGGGCTTCAAGTTTCGACATGTTTGACAGCTACGAAGAGCGCGGCAATTACTTTAAAGAAATCGTTCGCAAGTTCAAATAGGCGAAAAGCTTCGTGTTGGACCAAACGCTTGCTGTATCAGTTCGTCGTATTCTGGGGGTCGAAGCTGCAAGCGTCGTGAACCCATTTTACGCGGCAAACAATACGAGTCACATGGCACGGCCGGATGATTTGTTTTTTTTGGCCTTTAGCGCGGGCGAACTGATCGGCACTGTTCGGTTTTGTATTGAAGAAGAAGCTCCGATGTTGCGGAGCATGATGATCCACCGCGATTATCGAAGTCGAGGCGTCGGTCATAAACTGCTCTCTGATTTCGCGAACTATCTTGATGCTCACGCCCACCGAGGCACTTTTTGTCTGCCCTATGGTCACCTCGTCAAATTTTATGGGTTTATCGGCTTCGAAAAAATCGCCGAAGCCGATGCGCCCACTTTTTTAATCGAACGTCTGAAACAATACCGAGCCAAAAATCCGGCTACCGACTACATCTGCATGCGCCGGCCGTAGCGCCGATCTTCATGCTCCTGGCATCACGCGACGGGCCAGTCGTCTTTGTTTTCCTGATCGGTTGTTTGGCTGTTTACCCGTTTGTCTATTTGGTAGCGGCGCTGCTTCAGCATTCGAGCCTTGGACCGCGCCCTGACCCGAGTTTTATCTCCGCAACGGTTAAGCTTCTCAAGAAGGTGATCGGCTAAATCAGCAAGAGCCACGAACAAATTCGGATGCGATTTCTCAATCGTGATGCCGGCGTAGCGCCCACCCGAAATGAGAATTCGTACTCGAAACTGGTCGGCTCCTGGTTGAAGCGGTGAGTTGTCCATGGTGAGAATGACCTGAAGCTGGCTTCGACTAAGATCGGGAAACTTTTCGATCAGCGTTTCAAGTTTCGAGTGCACCGCACTCAGCACAAACTCGGATCGGTCGAAGTTTTTGAACTTTACGATCGTCATAACGTCATCTCCTCGTCTTTTAAGTGTTTGTCGTTCAGGTATTTGTTGTCGGCGAAGCAGGCGTTTTTCATGGTGTTGAAGTTGTCGATCGGCGCTTTGGCGAACCAAGTCTTCGGTTCGAGTGTGCTGAGAAGAAAGGCCACGCACTCTGGCTGCCTAACTTGTTCGGCAAAACTCGTGGCAATTTTCGAATCTGCGACCTTCGTGATTTCAGTCGAGACCGTTTCAAGGCTGGCTTGCACGATCGACACAGCGGCCCACGTCATCAACCCCAAAGTGAGAAACAAACCGACGGCGGCGACGATCAAAATCACTTTCATTTTTTTCATCCGTACCTCTCTTGAAGAGCCTCATACTGTTCACTCAGTGTGAGTTTTGCTGTCGAGGGCCGAAGGATCCGACGGCCTTCGTCGACCAAAGCGAGAACAGGGCGTGCGTTCGGAATTTTTTCACTTGGTGCAACAAGAACTTCACCGCCGCGACTGAGAACAATCTGGGCAAGGTCATCGAGAATATCGTCATCCTCGTGATCTTGATCAAAAGGATGTAGCGAAAGTCCTCCCGACCCGGGGTCGATTTTTCCAAAAATGTTGAGATTGTCGCAGACAACGAGTTTTGTGACCCGGCCCTGGGTCGCTGCGCGAGAGATCTCAAAAATATTTTTTCTTATGCGAAGGCCGTCACTCTCGTCCGCGAAGTCACGTAAGAAACGTTCAGCAGTTTGAAGCGATTCCGTCTTCAGAAACTCTCGAACCTGTGCGCAAGTTTGGTTTGCCAATGGTTCGCTGAAGAGCGCGGCAATGTGAGTGGTCGAACAGTTCAAATGTGAAATCGTCGTTCGAACGACGCCCGTCAGTTCTTCTTGTCCGGCGACGAAGACTCGAAACGTTTGGCGGTCTTTTCGCGACCGCAAATAGCCCTGAAGCCAAGCAGCGAGTTCGACTTGATCAGCTTCGAGATTCAAACAATGAAACGAATCGATCTGATGAAACGAGCGCTGGTTGCCAGAAAAAAGATGAACGGATTGAGGTGTCACACCCAACAGCAAAAAGTCTTGATCCTCTTGGCACCATCGAAGCAGTGGCTTCACGTGAAAGCTGTCAGCTATAAAACACGACGTTTGAACGGCAACCGGCAGATTGATGACCTGAAACAGATCTTCAGTACGAAAGATTCCGACGTTGCCAGTGATATGGTCGAGCCGCCTTGGATAAGTGGTTAGCGACTTCAGCAGCCGATCGAGCGGCTCGAGAAACTTGTTTCGTTTTTCAGAATCCAAGACAGGTGCCAGGTATTCGTAGGCATGCTGAATTGTATTCTGAAGTTCGACGGCTTCGTTTCTTTCAAGATAGGCGGTCAAATGAAGTCCGCCGGTAGACTTTATGAGCGGTTCGAGAATCGTCTTTCTGACAGGCATGTTAGACCTTCCTTCTAGAAGTTCGTGATGAGCCCTCGTGTGCTCATGAACCAAGGATACGAAAGTCTTTTGCATTGTGAAAATAGATAAAAGAAATTTTCACGATCGCTTTAAACTATATCCGAAATGACTCCTTCAGTTTTAGGGCGATTGGATTTTCGATTTTCCGCTGAGCCGAGATGAGAAAAAGCTCTTCGTGAACCCCTTGCAGAGGGCCAATTTCGATCAGCTCGCCGCGCGACATCTGACCGTTAACAGTATGTGACGCCGCAGGTATAAGGCCGAGTCCAGTTGTCGCCATGAGTTTTTTGATTGCGATGTCTTGGCTTTCGGCGATGACATTGAGCTCGACCGAATGCAATTTTGCCCAGTGATCGAGGTCTTGACGAAGCCGACTGTCATAGGTGGGAAGAATGACCGGTTGACCCGAAATAGAGCTGGGAAAGTTTTTTTTCAGGTTCTTGAAGGTGGGCGCCGCGTAGAACGCGACATTTTTTTTTGAGATCGAACGAGGGTGCAGGCTTCGGCCGTCGATTCCGCTGGGTAAAAAATTGGTCAGCATAAGATCCATTCGATGCGAAACCAGTTCTCGCAAAAGGTGATCGGGAGCGCCCTCTGAGAGGGTTATCTGGCAAGGGGAAATTTTGTAGGCTCGCTCGACCAGCTGAAGCGTGATTTGTTTGGACACGCTATCGAGAGATCCAATGTGTAAAGCCGGACGCAGAGGTCGGAGGCGGTCATGAAGAGCTTCGTACATTTCAGAGCCGATCTGGAAGATGGTTCTTGAATAGTCGAGAGCGAGTTTTCCGTGCTCGGTGAGCTTCATTTTCTTGTGCGATCTTTCAAACAACTGAACACCGAGGTTGTCTTCAAACTGCTTAAGCTGGGCAGAAAGAGTCGGTTGCCCGAGCCGCAGTTTTTCGGCCGCTTTCGATACGGTTCCCTCTTCAGCGATCGTTTTGAAGTAGAAGAGGTGATGGTAGTTGATCCACGGATTCATTTTGTCTTTCGCCGCGTTAATATCGCTTCAAAGTATGAACTTGATTTCATTTATCGATTTCAGACATGAATGATTAAAGTGAAGATTCCAACGAGTCAATTGACCCGCGACCGGATTGGCGAGAGTATCCGGCGCTCGCTGCTTCGAGTTTTCGGACTTTGTTTGTCGCTTTTTTGATCGTGTGTCTTTTTGGTTTTATGCGTCTTTTTAGGGGAGCTTAAACGTCATGTTACTTTTTCCGCTGGCTGAATATTGGTGGTTCTACGCAGCCTTTACGGGCTTTGTTCTTTTGATTCTGGCTCTCGATCTAGGTGTCTTTCACAAAGAAGCACACGAAGTCGGCTTTAAAGAGGCCTCAATTTGGACAGCCGCTTGGATTAGTTTGGCGCTGATCTTCAATGTGCTGTTTTATTTCTACATGCGCCACTCGTTCGCGACCGACGAGCGCTTCACGTCGATTCCCGGCTTTGATCCGATCCTTCAAGCGAAGACGTCTGCGCTTGAGTTTACGACCGGCTTTGTGATCGAAAAATCTTTGGCGATCGACAACGTCTTCGTTTTCGCCGTGGTTTTTGCTTACTTCGGCATTCCGAAAATCTATCAGCATCGAGTTCTTTTCTGGGGCATTTTAGGTGCTCTCGTTTTCAGGGCGATTTTTATCGCGATGGGTTCGGTGCTCATGCAGTACCACGCCGTAATTATTTTCTTTGGCGCACTCTTGATTCTGACGGGCGTGAAAATGTTCTTTGCGGGCACGAAGCCGCAGACATTAGAAAATAACTTTCTCGTCAGACAACTTGAAAAGGTTTTTCGGGTCCACCCGAAGATTGAAGGCCCTGCGTTTTTTCTGAAGAAAGATGGCCTTGTCTACGTCACGCCCTTGTTTTTGGCCCTCGTGTTTCTTGAGCTGAGTGACATCATCTTTGCCATCGACTCAGTACCGGCGATTTTCGCGCTGACAAAAGAACCCCTGATCGTGTTTACGTCGAACATCTTTGCGATTATGGGTTTGAGGTCGATGTACTTTATGTTGGCGGGCGTGATGGATGAGTTCGGCTTTATCAAGTACGGGCTTGCCTCGGTTTTGATTTTCGTGGGTCTCAAGATGGTGTGGTTGAACAATCTGTTTGGCGGAAAGTTTCCCATCGGGTGGTCGCTTGCGATCATTGCAACTTTGATTGGTTCGTCGATTTTGGCTTCGATTGTGATCGATCGTCGTAAGACAAAAAGTGCGGACTGAGATTGTAGATTGAAATAGCAGACCAAGGTCGTGGAAAAAAGCGCGAGACGCGGCCTTGGTAAAACTCTAGACTTCTAGGGATGGATGTTGAGAAGAATCGCACCGTCACAGGGCTCTGGTTGGCCGCGTTCGCACTGCTTGGGCTTGGCGTCGTTCAGGTCTATACCTCGAGCTACATATTCGCGATTGAGTCGCGAGGCGATGGCCTCTTCTTCGTAAGACGGCAATTCTTGTTTGCAGGCCTGGCGTTCACGTTGATGGGTGCGGTCGCGTTTACACCGTGGCGATGGATCGAGCGGCTGGGCTGGTTGCTTTGGCCGGTCGCAGGGCTCGGTGTTGCGATGACACTGATTCCAGGGCTTGGAATCAGCGCGGGCGGAGCCAAAAGATGGGTGAACCTTCCGGGCTCGAACGTTTTTGAGCCTGCCGAACTTATCAAAGTTGCGCTGCCAATTTTTCTTGCGACGTTGATCGCGAGACGAGGCACCTGGATGGCCAACATCAAACCTCTACCGCGACAGGCTCTGCTGTTTGCGCTGTTGGCGACACCGCTGGCGCTGCTTTTGAAGCAGCCTGATTTCGGAACATTCGCGATTGCTTCAGCTACGGTTTTTTCGGTGCTGTTCGTGTTTGGACTTCCTTGGGTATGGATCATTTCGTCAGCGGCTGTTGCAGCGCCGGCGTTTTTTGTTCTGGTCATGCAGGTCCCCTACCGACGTGCTAGGGTTATGACATTTCTTGACCCGTGGTCCGTCTCTGACAGCAAGGGTTTTCAGGTCATACAGTCTATGTTGAGCTTAAGAACCGGCGGCTTCGCTGGGACGGGACTTGGCGAAGGGCAGGGGAAACTCTTTTTCCTACCCGAGGCGCACACTGATTTTACCCTCGCGGTCCTTGGCGAGGAGATGGGGTTTGTTGGAGTCTTCATGCTTCTCATGCTCTATGGCTACTGCCTGCTTCGTGCTTTTCGTTTGGCGTCTCGCACCGACGATCCGTTTCGCAGAGCTCTTGCCACCGGTCTAGCTTCGGTGTTCGGCCTATCTGTATTCGTCAACGCTGGCGTCGCAATGGGTCTGCTGCCAACGAAGGGGCTTACACTTCCGTTCTTGTCCTACGGCGGAAGCTCGGCCGTGATGTCTGGATTACTGTTCGGCCTCTTGCTTGCGCTTGAGCGCCGTGAGCGATTCGGTTTTAAAGTGCGGTCTGCGGGCGCAATATGAATGGCCAGACGAATGGCGATACGAATAGCCAGATGAGTCGAGTCGTGATTGCGGGCGGGGGAACTGGCGGCCACATCTATCCCGGCCTTGCGGTGGCGAAGGTTCTTCGCGATTTGGGTCACGAAGTTTTTTGGGTTGGAGCAAACGGAGGCCTGGAAGAAAAAATCGTCGCGCGCGAAGGGCTGCCGCTTCACTTGATTAAAATAGGCAAGCTTCATCACACAGTCGGATTTTGGACGCGCATAAAGACTTTGCTCGGTTTTCCGCTCGCATTTTTTCAAGCCCTTAAGCTGATTTTAAAATTGCAACCCGCCTCGGTTCTCGGTGTTGGCGGCTTTGCCTCAGGCCCCTTTCTGTTTGTGGCGGCTCTGATGGGGCGGCGTACGGTGATCTGGGAGCCTAACGCAAAGGCGGGATTGACGAATCGGCTTCTCGCGAAAGTTGTCGACGAGCGGCTTCTTGTTTTCGACGAGGCGGCAAAAGATCTTTCGGGGCAAAGCGCTCATCGTGTCGGCCTTCCAGTGCGCTCATCGATTTTGCCAGTCGTACGATCGCCTCTTAAGGGAAGACCGTTTCGAATCTTAGTTTTTGGTGGAAGCCAAGGTGCACGGGCCATCAATCGGGTCATTTCGGATTGGGTCGGTTCGAATCACTGGTCTGAGGCCATTGAGCTTGTCCACCAAACGGGTCGACTCGATTTCGAAGAGACGCAGAAAAAGTATGCCGAGCTCGTTGCTAAAGGACGAAAGATTAGCGTGACGTGCCTTGAATATATTCACGACATGGATGCCCGTTACGCATGGGCCGACTTGATAATTTGTAGGGCCGGAGCCAGTACGGCCGCCGAACTAGCTGCGGCTGGCAAGGCCTCAATATTAGTGCCGCTTCCTTCGGCAGCAGACGACCACCAGCTTAAGAACGCGAAAGTTTTCGAGGCGGCAGGGGCTGCAATGTTGATCGAGCAAAAAAATCTTTCGGTCGAAAGTTTGAGTCGTGGTGTTCGAAGCTTTCAGGATGATCCGGTTTTAGTTGAGCGTCTCGAGCAGGCCGTGCGAAGGTTTGCCTCACCACAAGCAGCCGCAGTCATTGCGGGCCACGTTTTGGGAGGTAGCAATACGTGAAGACACCAATGCGCACACTGATGGGGGCTCGAGTCCATTTCATCGGCATCGGCGGCATCGGAATGTGTGGACTCGCCGAGCTTCTCCACAATATGGGTTCGACAGTGACCGGATCAGACCTCAGCGAAAACGCGCAAGTTCAACGGCTTCGCGAAATCGGTATCAAGATTGAGATTGGTCAAAAGCCTGAAAACATTCACGGCACCGAAGTCGTTGTTTATTCAAGCGCTGTGAAACCCAGTAACCCTGAATATGCAGAAGCGCGTCGATTGAAAATTCCGCTGATTCCAAGAGCTGAATCTTTAGCCGAGATCATGCGCCTTAAGCGTGGAGTCGCCGTTGGTGGTTCGCACGGAAAGACCACAACAACATCGATGATCGCGGCCATTTTTCTTGAAGCGAAAACAGACCCCACTATTGTAGTTGGCGGCCGCCTCGATCTCATCAAATCGACGGCGGTGCTAGGCTCTGGCGACTGGATGATCGCTGAGGCTGATGAAAGCGACGGAAGTTTTTCGAGACTGAACCCAGAGATCGCCCTCGTGACAAATATCGACAATGATCACCTCGATCACTACGGCACATTCGAACATTTAAAAAAGGCGTTCTTTGATTTTGCGGGTCGCGTACCTTTTTACGGTGCTGCGATCGTGTGCTGGGATGATCCGATGATTCGCGAGACCTTTGCTCCATTCGGCAAGCGTCTTGTTCGTTACGGCTTTTCAAATGATTGCGACCTTCGCCTTGTCGGTGAAAAGGGCAGTTATGATGTCTTTCTAGGGGGCGAAAAGTTGGGTTCGTTTGTGCTTCACGTACCGGGTCGTCACAACGCTCTTAATGCGGCCGCCGCGATTGCGAGCGCACTCGAAGCTGGAATCGATTTTCCGACCATCGTTCGTGGTCTCGACCGCTTTCGGGGTGTCGACCGTCGGTTCCAGCACAAAGGCAGCGTCGCACAGATGGATGTATTCGATGATTACGGTCACCATCCTACGGAAATCGAAGCGGTGCTGAAGGCGTTTCGAGAGCGGTACGGCAGTCGGCGGCTGGTCGTGGCATTTCAGCCTCATCGATTCACGCGGACGAAGCTTTGTTGGGATCAATTTTTGACCTGCTTTGGACTCGCTGACCGCGTCTACATCACCGATATCTATGCGGCCGGCGAAGAGCCGATCTCGGGCGTCGACGCCGCGGCGATGATTCACGGTATTCTGCAGCAGACGTCCGCTCACATTCCTCGTGAAGGCGTTACGAGAATTGAATCAAAGAGTGGTTTAACTCCGGTCTTGAATGAAACGGCTAAAATTCTTGCAGACGAATTGATGGTCCACGTGGCGACTGACGGAGGCCGAGGCGGCGCTGCGCTT
>JALHOI010000091.1 GCA_022843085.1 Pseudobdellovibrionaceae bacterium | reverse complement strand
TCTTCGGCTTTCGAGTGCATCTCGAGCAACCTGAGGAACCGGTCAAGATGAAGCTGCTTATCGGATATCGACGGTTCTGGATCAATCAAAATCACGATCGATTCATTTAAGAAACTATGATGCTGACGAATGACTTCGACGTAAGAAACCTCCTGCAGCCTCGCATCCTCAAGCATATAACGAATCTCAGTGAATGTATGGGGCTCGCCTCGAAAAGTGCTTTTTATCTCGTAGATCAGATGGGCAAAACTTGTTTCCATAAAGGTCCCTCCGTGGTGAAATGCCTGAGAGCGAATGCCCAAGAGCAAGTTACAAAAGAGCAAAGAGCAGACCGAGTCCTCGAGCATCTCACATAGCTCGTGGGCCTAACGCCCGCGCGGATTAGGACTCTGAGCGGAAAAAATCCCCACACTAAAAGGACTTAGCCGCGGTTCGACCTTCAATCTCACGCTCGAACCGTTGATCTTCGTGCCCGAAAGCCTTAGAAGACCCCATGATCAGCACTTCGAACGTGAGCTTGCGCTACGGCGCAAAAAAGCTTTTTGAAGACGTTAACGTCAAGTTTACGCCCGGAAATTGTTACGGCCTTATCGGCGCGAACGGCGCAGGCAAGTCGACGTTTCTCAAAATTTTGTCAAAAGAGATCGAACCTCACACAGGTGAAGTCGTCATCGGCGGCGGCCTTCGCCTTTCGTTTCTAAAGCAGAATCAGTTTGCCTACGATGACACCGTCGTTTTGCGTACAGTTATGATGGGCAACCAAAAACTTTTCGCTATTATCGAAGAAAAAGACGCTCTCTATGCGAAAGCGGATTTTTCTGACAAAGACGGTGAACGTGCTTCAATTCTTGAAGGTGAATTCGCCGAGTTGGGCGGCTGGGACGCTGAAGCCGAAGCTGGTTCGATGCTTGAGGGGCTTGGAGTTCCGACGAGGCTTCACGATAAGCTGATGAAGGAGCTTGATCCGGGCGACAAAGTAAAGGTGCTGCTCGCTCAGGCTCTGTTTGGAAGGCCAGATATTCTGCTGCTCGATGAACCCACGAACAACCTCGATATCTATGCGGTTCAATGGCTCGAAGAGTTTCTTTTTAACTTTCAAAACACGGTCATCGTGGTCTCTCACGACCGACATTTTCTAAACAAAGTCTGCACTCACATCGCAGATATCGATTACGGTAAAATCAAAGTCTTCACGGGCAACTACGATTTCTGGCGCCAGTCGAGCGAGTTGAATCAACGACTTCTCAGCGACCAAAATCGCAAAAACTCAGAAAAAGCCGAAGAGCTTAAGGCCTTTATTAGGCGATTTAGCGCTAACGCTTCGAAATCCAGCCAGGCGTCGTCGCGACAAAAGCAGCTCGAAAAACTCGATTTAGCAGACATGCCGGTGACGTCTCGAAAGCAGCCATTTGTCGGCTTCGATTCAAAACGCGAAATCGGAAATGACGTCTTAACGCTTGACCGGGTGACGAAATCGATCGACGGCGTCGTCGTTTTAAAGAACATTAGTTTCACCCTTAAGAAAGGCGATAAGGTCGTTTTGCTGGGCCGAAACGAAATTGCGAAGACAGCGCTACTCGATCTTTTGGGCGGTGTCACAGAGCCCGATTCGGGAAGCATCAAGTGGGGAATCACAGCACATCGCACCTATTTTCCTGCCGACAACAGCCCCTACTTTCAAAAAAACGAAGAAATCACGTCTCTGGTCGACTGGCTCAGACAGTACTCTGAGGAAAAAGACGAATCCTTCATTCGAGGCTTCCTCGGCAAAATGCTCTTCAGTCGCGACGAAGGGTTAAAGCGACCTGACGTGCTCTCGGGCGGAGAAAAGGTGAGATGCATGCTAGCCAAAATGATGCTCTCGGGCGCCAACGTCATGATCCTCGACGGCCCGACGAATCACCTCGACCTAGAAAGCATCTCGGCCGTGAACGAAGGAATCGTCCGCTTCAAGGGCGTCGTAATATTCACAACCCACGACCACGAGTTCATCCAGACCTCAGCTAACCGGATGATAGAAATCGATACAACTCTGAAAGACGACCAAGAAATGACCTACGACGAATTCATCGCAAAAAAGAAGCAAGAAACCCGCACTTAAAAGCACACGACGAAGTTGCAGACCCACGTCACACTCCTCAAAGTATCGAAAAACGATCTGTGGGTCGGGAATTGACCCACTAAATCTACAAAAAGATCATTTTTCGATACCTTCGGAAAGCGACTTGTAGCACGGTCCCAGCTCGGGCATTTGTGATGTTCACCAGCCGAGGAGCCAAGAGTGAAATTCATGAAGACCGAACCAATCAAACGAATCGTGGCCTTTCTATCGAACCTCTTCGACGCCGAAGACCAGGTTGCTCGGTTCGAGTTCGAACGAGACCTGCACGCGAGTGCGCGAACAGCGCAGATGCGCACATGGGAATATCGAAATGAACGATTTCAAATCGTTAAAAATTAAACAGGTACTGAAGACACTGTTGAAGAAACGCGGTTTCACTTACGAAGCTGTCGCCGAACACCTTGAGTGTTCTATTCCGACGGTTAAGCGATTTCTGGGCCCTGAAGAGCTGACTCTAAGTCGGTTGCTCGAACTTTGTGACCTCTTAAACATCGACTTGTCTGAACTGCACGAACTCACAAAAGAAACGACTCAAATTGAGGATAGTTTCACGGTCGAACAAGAAGCTTTTCTTGCAAAGAACCCGGCTTATCTGGGTTACCTCATCAAACTGTTTTCAGGCGAAACACCAAAACAGATCGCAGTGAAGTACGGCCTATCAATACGCTCAACAGACAAGTACCTTCTTGCGCTTGAGAAACACGAACTGATTCGTGTTTCGGGCAAACAGAAAGTAAAACCTGCTTTCAAAAATGTACCAAAATTTGGCGATGGGCCCCTTGGCCGACTCTACTTCGAGTCGGTCATATCAAGTACGGCCCGCTTCTTCACCGAAGTCGCACAAGCAGGGCTGACCTTAAAACGTCAAGGTGTCGACTCGAAAGACCGCCCGCACGTGACGTGGGGAATTGATTCTACAAAAGTGACGCGGTCTTCGTTCGATCGTTACATCTCCGATATGGAGCGCGCGCGGATCGAATTCGACCGCCGTGCAGATTTCGAAAAAAAGACGAAACCAATTGAAGAGCTCATGACAATGGTCATCGTCACAGGTCACACGATTTTAGCGAACGACAGCTCGCACCTTGAAATTCTTGAAAACATGTTGGGAGAAATAAAGAATATTTAGGGCCCACGGCGAAGCGTCAGCAAAGTGATTTCCGGAGGAATCAAAAACCGAAGTCGTGGACCCCACGTCGCCGTCCCGCGATTGACGTAAATCCAAAGATCATCGTGCCGAACAAGTCCGCTATTGTATCGTTGAAAAAGTCGCACAACCAGACTCCATGGAAAGAATTGTCCCCCATGTGTGTGCCCTGAAAGCTGCAGTTGAAAGCCAGCCCGGAGTGCTTCCCGAAAGCTTGCGGGTTGGTGGGCGAGCAAAATTTTAAAAATGTTCTTCGCAAGACCTCTGACAGATTTTTCGGGGTCCGACGTGTGTCCAGCGACCCCACGGCCAGCAGAAATATCTGTAACTCCTGCGATTGCTATAAATTCGCCACCGCGAGCGATAAGAATATGTTCATTGAGAAGAACTTTTATGCCGGTTTTTCGAATTGCACTTACGGCGTTCTCAATTCCCCAATAGTACTCATGGTTGCCAGTCACGTAAAACACCCCGTCGGCTGCGCGCAAGCGACCCAGCTCACCGCTCACGGGACCGACCAAATCGGGTGCACCGTCGATGATATCTCCCGTCAACGCGATTAAATTAGCCTTCAATGAGTTCGTTTTCTCAACCACTGCCCGAACGTACTCGCCGCCAATCATCTCGCCGATATGAAGATCCGAAATCTGTGCGATCGTAAATCCATCGAATTCGCGAGGAAGATTCTCTAGTGGCACATCAACGCGATAAATTCGCGGTGCCAAAGCTTGCAGTGCACCAATCAGAATCGTCACACCGGTAAGGATTGCCAGAACCAAAACCGATGATTTCGAATCAATTTCTAGGAAGAGGCCAAGCAAGAGGCCAACTGCGTCGATGAGGACCGTGTAGAAGAGCAGCGCAAAGAAAATTCCCATCGTCATATTGAAAGCCCAACGAATTGGATACCCGCGACCGCGCAAGTTTGAGGGCAAGATTCGAGATAGAATTGGGCCTACCAAAACAGCAATCAGAAAGAGAGCAAGGAAGGTCCAAACGGCGAAGGAGTGAGCTGCCAGGGTCGCCGAACTCGCGATCAAACGGTGACCGATGTAAGCGCCGCAAACTGCTAGCAGCGTCGAAACGAGGCCAAGAAACACGAAAAGTCGACTCATGCTCTAAAGATTAACCCTGAAACATAGTCGACTCAAAGGGCTTAAGATTGCGCGGATTATGTTCCGCCTCGAAGTAAAAATAAGATTAACAGCAGCGGGATCGGAATTCCCACCGCCCAAAGTAAAATCCAACCAACCGCGCCGCGCTCATTTTTGACAACTTCTACCGAATTCATACGATTACCTTTTCTCGTTGAGAATATTGGGTCGCAGCACTCACGGCATCCAGCGTGTGTCGAGTGTTTGCTATGGTGGCGAGTAGCCCACCGACGACGGCAGACATGCCAGACAAAATCACAAGCAGAAAGACGCTCCAGCCGGCCGTTTTCATAGCTGTAGCTACCGCCTCTCGCGTCTTCAACATCGTCTCGTCGACTTTTTGTTTTACAAGCGCGACTCGTGCTGTCGCCTCTTCAGGCGTAAGGCCCGCTTGGGCCGCAAGGTAATTTTTTGCACCTTCTTGATCGCCGCGCATAAGCCGAGATGACAGTCCACGCACCACAACAGCCGGTTCACTTTTCAGCTGAGTCGACCCCAGAGCATCTTCTGCCATATTCTCAAAAGCCGCGCTGTCAATATTGGCGTTCGCACTTGATATTGCTGCGACGGCGGCCGCGCCGGTGAACTGAGCTGCAGCTTTCCCGACGAGGCCAACAGCGGCGAATGATCCCCACACCATGAACACGCAAACCAGAGCCGCAAGAACGAGTCCCTGTGCGCTGCCAACCATGTCAACTTTAAACCGTGCCACACGAACTGAGAAATAACTGCCCACAAAGACTGCGACGACAATCGACACAAGCAGCGAGATCGCCGCGAAGAGTCCTGCATTTTCGGCGGTCGCGCCGTCTGACAGGCCGATCCCGCCAAATGCAATTGCAAGCGCGACAAGACCGGAAAACGTCATAAGCGAAATTGCAAAACCGGCGAGGGTCGATTTCCAACAGATGAGATGTCGATGAATCTGCGCGTAAGATCGCGTGTTTTCAGGTTCAGTTGCAAAACTAGAATTCATTTGGACTCCGTTCAATGAATAAGCAATTGAGACGAAGAAGAGTCTAGCAAGTAACGGGACACTGACTGGCCCCCGCAAATTCAACGACCGAAGCGATCACATGACGAAACGGGGCGAAACTCCCACAGTGAGTGGCCAAACGGGGCGTACTTTATCATTGTTCTTAGCTATGCAGTTTCGCCGTTAAGAACTTTATCGACGACTCTTTCACTCATCAACGAAGCGAACCACTGCGGCCAGGGGTAGCCCGAGTTCTCGAGCAGAATTTTAATTACAGCCGTTAACGGAATGGCCATGAGTAGACCAAGTCCACCCCACATTTCGCCCCATATGATTAAGGCGATTGTTGACGTCGTCGCATTGATGTCGACACTTGAACCCAAGACTTTCGGAGTAACAAAATTTGCGATGATGAAATGAACGCCAACGCAGCAGCCATACAATCCGATTGTCACTCCAAGATTTTCGGTCTGCGACAGAAGTGCAAGCGAGGGTAAAAAGCCCGCCAATACCGAACCCAGAAAAGGAACGATGTTAAAGACACTCGCGAGTGCTGCATGCGTGAACGGTGACTTCACGCCAAACAGAAAAAATAGCATGAGGAAGATCGGATAACTGACGACGGCAAGAATGAGGTTACCGAGAAAAAAAGCACGCGTCGCAGCCACGATCTTCACCCAAATTTGGTGTGATCGTTTCGGATCGACGAATGCCCTGCTGATGACTTTCGCCAAAGTATTTCGTTCGACGATAAAAAAGAACGTCAGAATCGGCCAGAGAAACGCAAACGTTAAAACTGTGAGCGCGCTGCCAAGTCCCTGAACAAGAGTCAGGCCCAGTTCTCCGCCAAATGGTGAGCTTTCGACCATTTCAACTTTTGGAATAGGCTTCGGAGCACTAGATCCTGTCCCCTGAGTTTCAGCTAAGGGGTGTGAGAAACTTCCGACCAACTCATTGAAGTTTGCAGAAAACCGATCGTAGTAGCCCAGCAGTACGCGCTTCGTGTCTTCGAGTTCTTCAAAGATGTTAGACGAAAATCGGAACAACAAAAAAACGATCAACGAGCAAACTGCAACAGCCAGTAACACGAGAAGCAGTGCTGCAATGAGAGACGGAAACTTACGTTTGCGAAGTTTTAGAAACCAAGGATCTAAAAGAGCAAAAAGAAAAAACGAAGCCGTAATCCACAGAAAAATACCAGCTGCTGTGTGCATGAGAAGGCCGATGGCCAACATCGAGAGAATCCACAGCGGGACGATCAACTGACTGCGGTCATTTTTTTCCATACGGAATCTAGACTTGAAGTCAGATTTTGCTCAACAAGAAACTACCTATTTTAAGCGTCGTAAACGCCTAGTTGCACCAGTTTCGTGGAGTAACGAGACGCCTCAGTTCACCGGCCCGGACATAGACAAAGTCGTTGTCCACCGAAATCTTAAGCCGCTCGAGCCGATGCGAGGCCGCGACAATCGCATCGAGACGACCAAACCCCTCACCATCCAATTCCATAGACCCACGGGATTTCTTAAGCTGCCAACGAAGCGTCCGCCCGCTCAAAGGGCGCATTTCGCTTCGTGAAATCGCCTGCGAAACGGTTCCTTCAGAGTCTCGGCAAAGTATCTGAAATTGAATTGTGACGAAGACTGCGCGTTGGCAATTCCTCGACGTCGAGTAGCCGTAGCCAACCTTGCAAGTCTCGAATGACTTTTCGACGTATCCCACATCATCGCGCGTGCGCTCAAGTCCGAGAAATCGGCGTAAGCCAAGATAATCTATTGGAGCATCAATGGGTTCGAGGTCGACACCAGGTCTAGGCGCGTGAATCAAAACGCCTGGGTCACCTTGTGGTGGTGCGCTGGTCTTCTCGTGAGACGCACAGCCGACGACGGCCGCACAAGACAGAAGCAAAGAGGTGTAAATCTTCACAGCTGAGGTCTCCTCGAAGATGCGCGGTCGATATAAAACATCAAGGTGAGGCTCACTAAAGTTGTGCCCACCATGATGTATCCTAGTGTATCGAAGTGCCGAAGCACGCCATCTGAGGTTTGAACGACAATTGCACCGGCAACAATTGACGCCAAGCCCCCTGCAATTTGTTGAAGCGACGAGCACACAGACATAAAGGCACCACGACTTGTCGAGTCTGGTATCCCTGACATGAGTGCCTGCGATGGAATCATCCGCGAAAAAATTCCGACAAACATGACAGCGTTGACTACGATGGTCAGTACCAGGCTGGAAGGCCCCATGTTGGTGTAGTAGACGACCATGATGATTGTGAGAATCGAACCAAATATGAAAACCGGAAAGTTTCCAAACGAGTCAGAAGCGCGCCCAACGAGCGGCCCAATTGCAATTGAACAAAGACCCGTGATGCCGTAAATTAATGGCAATTTCTCGACCGAAATCTGCAGATTGTGAACGGTGAAGGCGCTGCCAAATGGCATCAGCATAAATCCGCCGATCGATAAGAGTGCCGTTGCGCAGAAGGCAAATGCGTAACGCCCGTTTCCTAAAGTCATCAGAAGATGCCTAAGTGGACTACGTTCTGATTTGGTCATGAGGTGCGAGTTAATCGGCCGCAAGTAGACGAAGATCAAAATACCGACGACCGTGCTTAGAGCAACAATCATTAGAAAAGGCGCGTGCCAGTTCCATTTATTAGAAAGGTAAAGTCCGATTGGCAGCCCCAAAACCTGACTTGCCGCGAACGCTGTTTGCATCAGCCCCATGACTCGTCCGCGCTTCTCCATCGGGAAAAGATCGGTGGTAATTGCAAACGAGATCGAGCCGATGACGCCGCCAAACAAGCCAGTCACGATGCGGGCAAAGAGCAAAAATTCGTAAGAGGTAGCGACGCCGCAAAGCAAGGTGCCGATGATGAAGCCAGCATAGAAAAACAAAAGAAGAGTTTTTCGGTCGTAGCGGTCTGCGAAACCGGCTGCAAAAAGGCCCGCAGCTCCTGCACTAAATGCGTACACCGAAACAACCAAACCAAAATTTGCAGTCGAGATATCTAGCGCCGGCATCATGATCGCGCCAAGCGGAGCCATTATTAGAAAGTCGAGGATGATCGTAAACTGCAAAAAAGCGAGTACGGCCACGACGAATTTTTCGTATCCCGTGAAACCGGCGATAGTCGGTTTCGTCTCTTCAATAGAAATTGCCGTAACTTCTTTCAACCAGGCCTCGACGTAAATCTTAGCTCTACGATTCTTCTCGGTCACAATCAAAACGTGACAAACTGTAACTTGCCAGCTTTAAGTTCAGGCTATGGAACCCTCTTCTAAAGAGCGCCCTTCTTTCGCTAGCATCTATATGGAGCTTGCGTTTGCTCTTGCCGAACGCTCCAGTTGCTCGCGCCTTAAAGTTGGCACTGTGATTACTTCGACAGACTACCGAAAGGTCTTAGCTGTCGGCTACAATGGAAACGCCGCGGGCTTACCGAACGGCTGCGACCGGGTCGATGCAGGAAATTGCGGGTGCCTTCACTCCGAAGAAAACGCCGTCATAAATTGTGATTCGCCCCGCGCCATGGATAAACATGTCTTCGTCACTCACCTCCCATGCGTGGGATGCGCCAAACGCCTCATCAACCTCGGTGGAGTCAAGAAGGTGTTTTACCGAAACGAGTACCGTTCGCTGGATTCGATTGCGATTCTGAAATCAGTCGGAATCGAAGTGGGCCAGTTCTAGAACTTCAAGAACTGGCCCACCTCGCTGCGCTTGGTAGGCCGATTGCCTGACCTGAAAGGATATGAATCCATCATGTCCGTACTGCTCGCCA
>JALHOI010000090.1 GCA_022843085.1 Pseudobdellovibrionaceae bacterium | reverse complement strand
GGGCGCAGCTTCCCGCGGAGCCGGGTTCGAGGGCGATCCCGCTGGAGGCGGGCGGAAGTTCATGACAGGTTGATACTGTACAGACCGACGTACAGGTTTTGACGCTGTGCCCCCGGCGTCAGAGCTCGGCGAACTCGAAATTCCCGATGGTCCACGAACCGGCGCGCCATGACGAGCGCGGCTTCCGCCAGAGTCTAAAACATCGCGCAGACTGCGGCCATTTTTAATACTTGTGTCACTTTTGCTGCGGCCACTGCCCGCTTTCGAGCCGTCCGAGCGAGAGTCCGACCGCGATGAATCGCCCGGTCCAGAACCTCCGCCTGATGTTCTTCTGCCTGAATCTCGATCTGAACCGCGGCCTCTTGCCATGACCAAAAGTACCACCGGGCCGCAAAGAAAACCAATGCCATTCGATATGTAGTTCGAGGATGACTCGAAGCCAGCCTTTCGGTACACCAGCCGCTAGCGATTTCTACGTCCGTGCCCGGGTGGTGGAACTGGTAGACACGCGTGGTTCAGGTCCACGTTCCGAAAGGTAGTGCAGGTTCAAATCCTGTCCCGGGTACCAAAATAAGAGCCGACCGATGGGTCGGCTCTTGTTTTGTCTGCTGGTGTCGCTTCGCCGGGGCCCAGCCCGGCTTCGCTGCTCGCCGCACGTCTGCGGCAAGATTCGAGCTGGGGACAGCTTTGTTTGGTGCGGTGGATTCTGCCTGGTGCTTGACCGCTTTTGCGGTCGCACTCGGCGCCTTAGTCAGAGTTTCGACGAATCGCAGGCACAGGTGGGTGCGGCGGCGTATGACTGCCCGCGAATAGATCCGTTTTTCGTCGCAACCCGCGTTCAGGCTCGATCGACTCGCTCGCGCGGGCAAAGTTGCATCCGGGTCCGAAAGAGCGCATCAACTTGGCTGAAGGCGTTTAGACGAATTAATTTTAAATTAGCCCGCTTACACAAAACGAAACGACTTCATTTTCCTACGGGCACGTTTACGGGTTCCCGTTCGGCACTTGTGCTTTCCGCCACATCTGGAACGGGAACAACAAGAGTATTTAAAGGGCTGAGTTCAAGTTTTGGAACTTCGGTTGTCTCTTGCGGTGCAGCCCAGTCGTGAACGGTCTTTTGTATCGCGCGCACTCGATTTAACCACGAAAGAAATTCGCTAAGGTGGACCGACGAAACCTGCAGTTTTGTGGGAGATTTTGAAACTTCAGACGTTCCGACTAAATTTCTAGCGGGACGTCTACTCCTGAACCTCTCTGCTATTAGATTCTGTTCCACCCGGGAGACTTGAAGCCACTCGTCATACGAGATGGTAAGACGTCGCCCGGTCGACCGCGCGTAATCGCCGAGCGGACTGGGGTCAGAAAAACGGTTCCAGCGCGGATCTACCGATTCGCGATAGATAAACCTCTCTTCGAGGATTGCGCCAAACTCAGGGTCTTCTTTTTTAACCTCAGCGATAAAAGCCCAGTGAAACTCAGCACCCAGTGTTTCAGGACGCGGATCGACGTCTGTGGGTGTGCGCTTAATAAAATAGGAGAAGTTTTCGCTCGGATCGAAAATATCTGGCATCTCGAGTTCTATTCTTTCCAGCGGAATTTCGAAACGCCTCGAGAGTCGATCTTGAACAGTTACGACGGTTGTTGCCCACGACATCGCGAGCCTTCGGCCGTACGCGGGAAATTCGCCATCGTCGGCATTTAGCATGCGGCGATACTCTCTATTCCGGTCAGTCGCCCATTCGGAAAATCGGCGGTCGTAATGGGCACGCGTTTCGGCACCTGCTATCAGAGGACGTAAAAGGGGATGAGGCTTGACGTGTTTTTCAACTCCGACGACCTGGCGGCCTGCGGTGACGGCAGCCGCTAGAGCGTGAACGCGTGAAACTGCGCTCGGTGCGGCACTGGTGCGAAACAAGACGGAGCACGCCTCGCTGGCGGCTGTTTTACCCAAAGCTGGAGTCACTACCATCGCGCCCGTGCCGACTACAAAAGTCCGTCGCGTTAGATCGGCGGCGTTCACGAGTGGGGGTGCAATCAGAACACCAAGCCAAAACATTCCGATTCGTAAGTAACATTTTCTTGAAAAAGAAAGCAAAAACGAGTCGGGGCGCATAGGCCGCTGTGTTTGCAATTATCGTGGAAAAGGAAATTCCATTCAATCGGAGCAGCTGGGCCTGGCCCAGCTGACGACGTCTGTCGCGCACTACTTCATCCTGTAAGATACATTCTTTTTAACCGGGTTGTTGGCCCACCCGACGAGCGGCCGACAATCCGGCCGAAAAAGTCTGATGGGCTCTAACCGTCTGTTTACTTGCAGAGATTTGAAAAATTCACCGTAGAAGACATTCTGCAAGGAGTATATGCAGGTTGGGGTTGGCGCGGTTCTTTCAGACCTCTGGGGGTTCCGTAATAATTCGCGGCGGCTACGAAACTTCAAAATCTGCTTTTGGTAAGCGCGCTCGCAGAAAAGATGGGTACATGCCAATCATTGTTTTAGTCACAATTGCCGTTGTCTTTTCAGTTGCTCCAGCACATGCGAACTCTTGTATGGGGTTGTTCGACAAGCGGCCGATCCCCTTTCACATACGACAAGTTGCGGATTTAAACGTTCAGTCTAAGCGGCTACTCGAGAGCGCCTTTGCCATCAGGGAGTATGACAGACTATCGCCGATTTACGCTTTTCGCGGTGGCCGGCTGGCGATCTATGCCAATGGAAAATCGGCCCAAGTCTTCGTACCGAACGGGATTCCGAGGGCAGAGCTCGAAACGTATGCTTTTGAAAACGGATTGAGCATTCAGTATCATGACATTCACCGTTCTCAACGCACGATGACCCCGCTCGACGAAATGGTGTCGGCGCGTCAGTTCTTCATGACGATGAAAACAGTCGAACAGGTCGACGCGTTTATTCTTTGGGTCGCCAACTCCCGGCTGGCTTACGATGCCCCGCGAGCGCCGAGCACCCCGCTAGATGATCCGCGGAGCCGACGTCAATAAGGCAATAGCCGCTCGATTAATCGGCTCTGGCACAAACTGGTGGTAAGTTTCTCAGCGTTCTGAAATCAAATTGCGCTGAGGCTCCGCTCGGCCCAATTCAGGCGTGGACAGAAAATGCATTCAGTTTTGATTACAATTCTGAGGTCCGCAACCGGACGAATGCCTGCCAGCAGAGAGTTTCCAGAGACGCCCGCGGTAAACAGGACAATGGCCTAGTGAGTTGGGTGACCGGACGACCGAAATAAAAATGTGGTGAGAAGCGTTTCACAGCGAATCAGATTTGCGACTCAAAACATGTGGTGTCGCAACGCACTTTTGCGTTTTTTTTGTTCACTGTTGGTTGCGGTCGGGGTCGCCTCGAGTACTGCGATGGCCAATCCCAAAAACACGTGTCCGAAAGCTTTTGCCGCGTTTTCGAACGAGCGCTCAGTTGTTAGCGCTTCGCCGATACCAGTAAAGGTCTGCGACTATTTATATGGCGGCTGTAACGTCAATAGCTTGTCAGTTCTGCGAGGCATGAAAGATGCCGGTATCGATATCAGTGAAGCTGAAGTGCTGTTTCTTACGCACGTGGATTTTTTTAACCGGCATTTCGTGGTCCGATATCGAAACTACATTTATGACGCTGATCTGGCGGTCGCGGGCGAAGAGGTCTTTCCTCACGGCGATCATCGCGTGCCGCCCATTCCGATCAAGACTTACTTCAGCGCGAGACATGCCGACCACGATGCAATGGTCCGTGTGATTCCAGGCCCCGTGTACTTAGATGAATACGCCGGCTATGGATTTGAATATTTCAATCGCTACCCGGAAGTTCCGTATCGCACCTACCTCGGCAGCGCAGTCGAGCAATAGGGGCCTATTAGGGGTAGGTGCAGGCGGTCTGGTCGGTTGTTCGGAGTTTTGAAACCGAAACCTGTTTCTGAGCTTCACCGACAGCCTCTTGATAAAGAAGTGGGTCAAGCGTCGGAGTTTTCGATAGAATGTAGAGCGAGTCTCCTCGCGAGTCGGTGACGACTGCGTAGCTGTAGTCTTGAGCGAGAGCGATAATCCAGTACTCGCCCTTCCACGGAAAACCAAAGTCGACCGAGAACTTCGAGTTTGAAACTGCATCGACACTTGTCGCGGTTCCGCTGACAGACCGAACGGGACCAGCTGAAGTTTTGTCGTTGCACGAATTGAATACGCTGATTTGGCCCGCAACCGATGTCGCGCCAAGCTTCTGTTGAGCGCAAACACAATCGCCTTCAAAAATCATCGGATTGCGAGAAATTTGATACCAGGTCCCGAGATATCGCCCGACGTCGACTGACGGAACAGTGACGATCTGACCCGACGCTTGCGATACGAAGGAGATACAGAAAATACTTAGAAGGCTTTGCAGAACTATGGCGATGGCTTTGTTTTTCATACCTGAAGTCTGCCCTTTTCACGTTTTGACGGCAAAGTGATTTAACGAATCACGTGGTTTAAATTCCAGTAAAGAAAAACTTGTCGACAAGCGAAGGCAACAAGCAGTGCGCAACAAATAGCGCGTGAGTTAAACGAAGACTTGAAAAAATCTTTGCTGATCAAAGTGCCAAACAACATCGTGAGACCCGGAAGCATCAAAAGCGCGTAGTGAGGGCTTGTGAAGCTGTACTTCATGTGCGGAATATAAAATATCCCGCTCACCGGCAACCATCCCGCAAAGAGCCAGAAAAAGGGCTTTACGAACAAACGAAGATCGCTCGAGAAACGATTTTTAATAACAACACTGGCGAGTACGGCTAAGCCCAGCAGGATCACAATCCAACCAATTGCTGTTTTCAAGTTGAACTCTGTGGGGCGCGGTGCCATCCAGTCGAACTTCGATAACCCTGTGGCCATCGCCACGTAGGCAAAAGAAGAATCACCGAGGTAAAGAATTCTTCGAATCGTCGCATCTAAAGGTGAGAGCTGAAGACGTTGTCGATCTCGCTGTTCGTCGATAACGAAATCATTTTCGGGAGACATCGAGACGCCGGTTTCGAATTCGAGCCGGTAAGGTGACTCAGCTGGAAAATCAGAAATGCCAAGCTGCCCCATCTGAAACGCTCTGAGTGCGAGAAAGAGGCCAACTAAAGCGCCAGCAACGACTGCGATGGTGAAGCGGCTTGACCATTTTTTTTCCGCTTCGCCAGCGCGAAAGAGCTCGAAGGGTAACGCGCAGAGAAGTAACGCGGCCCAAGGCTTCGTCAGTAGCGACATTGAAAACAGAAGTGCCGCGAAAGTCGTCTTCGCAGCTGATCGCAGACCTGCGGCCTGACGAAAAATGTAGTCAGCTGCGAGTACAAAAATATCGCGAGCTCAGAAGAAAATTGATATCCCCAGCTCAACGTCAGAAATGCGATGGGATGAAATAGAAAAAATGCGAAAACCCAGATTTGACGCGACTGAAAGGATGCAGAAATGAGCCACGCATTTGCGACATGCAACACCCAAGTCGCCGCCTTAAATGCGACTAACGTACTGAGGTTAAGCTGGCTAAACAGCCAGATCACAGATGCGGTGATCGGCCACGATTTCTGATGCTCAGACCACGGTAAAAAAAAAGCGAACGGAGAATCGAGGTCGCGTGTCAGACCTGGCGAACTGAGAAGGTAATCGTCCCAAAATGAAGCGCGACCGCCAGCAATGCACCAAATGGAGATCGCAAGCAATGCAAGCAAGACCATGGCAGAACGCAAATTTGCCTTAAAATAGTGCGCTTTTGCATTCACTTCCTGCGTGCCCGCCTCCATACTTAAAGACGATGCAGGCCAACTCGACAATGTGTCAATGGCCTCAGAGGCTTAACCGAAGTATCGGGGTAGGAATGCGTGGACTAATGCGATTCTTCACACGTGATAACGAAAGCGGTTTCTCGCTGGTTGAAGCGATGATCGTGGTCGGTGTTCTCGGCATTGCGACACTCGGTCTAACAACTGTCATGGTCAACATGAACCAGCAAATGTCTTTCGCGAGCGCAAAAACAGATAGTGTTTATTTGGCGATGCAGGCGGAAAACGCACTTCGTGGCTCAAGCGGTTGCTACGGCAACATGACCGCGAATTCAGTTGTTATTGGATCATCTGAAACACTTAACAATCTAAGGCTCTATAACTCGGGCGGTGCTGTGGTCGGCGATCTGGTGCCAGCGCTGAATACCGATTTACCCGGCGGATCGAAACTTCAGGTGTCTTCGATGCGGCTGACTGCCCCTTCAGACGCAACGGCCGCGCCTGTTTTGATTTCTACGACTGCAACCTCGCGAAACTACGCGGCCGATCTGATCATCGATGTCACGCACGGCACGGGCTCGACGATGATTAAACCCCTGCGCGTCGGCGTGCTGAACTTGCAAACCAACCTCGCAGGCGTGGTCTCGTCGTGCAAAGTGGGAACATCACTGGTGTGCGCGACCGGTTCAAGAAACGGATCAACGTCGACCGACACCCTCGAGTACGCGGATCCAGGCTTTACGGGAAATTTTGCGACAGCCTTCACCGTTGTTTTAACCGCGGGGCGATGGGGAGTTTATTGTAATCCGGGTTGGAATCTGACGGGCTGCCGAGGTTCAGAGCTCGCATTCTCAAGCGCTTCGACGGACCCAACAGTAAGAACATTTTCAAACGGCTGCGATTCTCCAAACTCGTCGATTGTACCGACGATGAATTCGAAACTGCATGTTACGTGCTGTACTTCGCCGTAGAAAGTTTCAAGGCTTTCTCATCGGCGATTCATAGCTTCTTCGCAGGTTTTGAGCGACTGATGCCACTGCTGCAGCCCTGGGTTTTCTTTTGTCGCGGCTCGTAGTACCCCCGTCAAAATTAACGATTCCGCTCTGGAAAAATCAAAACATAACTGCCGAGTCTCGTTTTCACTTCGTGCTTGAGACACGTATTCAGCCAGCTCTGCGTCGGGAACTACGAGGGGCGGACATGCAGCGAACAGCTGAACAAGATGCGGCCACGGTACCAATCTACCGACGACCGGTCGGTCAAGATAGGCGTGGTAATACGTTTTGTCGCGACCGTCCCAGACGCGGTCGCGGCCCCCGTCTTGGTCGGCATCATCTTCGGCTAAAGTCAAATTTCTGAACTTCCGCTGTAAAACACTTCTCAAGGCCGCATGCCAATTTGTCGTCGGGTCCGTCGTTTGCGGCCTCGAATTCAACCGCTGGTAACAAACGCCGATCGATCGATGAGCTTTGCGTTTGTGATAGCTCGACGCGCTTTCAAGCATCCCAGAATCTTCGATCCATTTAATCTTTCTCAGCGACCGCATCTCAATATAAAAAAATTCATGTCTAAGAAAAAACTCATCGAGCTCGGCCTTTTCTATATTGGTATAAATTTCGATTTCACCGATCGCAGGAATTGCTTTACGAAGTCGCGCCAAACGCGTCGTGACCAGCGAACACAACTCTGCAAATTCACCTGATGACAGCGTCGAATCGTCGACACTTAGGCCGATGTCCCAGTCGCTATAAAAGGGGTTATAGTCTATCGGCTTCAAGAGACTGCCCCGAACGAAAAAGCTAGAAACGCGGCGAAATTTTGCCGGAAGAATCAGTGTACGAAGTAGCGACGGAAGGCTCAGTCGTACGCCCGCTGCTACGACTTGATTGAGAAACCTAAAGATTCTTAGATCTAAGACATCGCCAACTAATATGAATATATTGCGAATCATTATTTTCGACCGATGACAAATTGATTTAAACTCTCGCGACTGACGCGGCCTCGAAACTTCGAATTCAGTTCTGAAAGCGAACGTCCACGATTCACAGCAATCCGAAACCACGTCGGGATTGTTGAAGACCAGACGCTATACTCAATAAATTGTGGAAGACCGATTCCGAAAAACACATTGATGATCCACCGAAGCTTGATGAGTCTACGATTTTGATTTGTCCCGAAGTACACGTTCTCGATGATCCTAGAGGTAAAGTTGATCGGTCGAGTAACAAGCGTGCGACAACCATGGCGAGTGGGCCAATTTCCCTCGGGCGACTTAATTCGAATTTTGAGACACGCATTCTGTAATTTATCTCCGGCGAGGTAACAAACCTCGTCGGCCAAAGTGTTTTCAAGATTTTTCTCTGCAAAAGTTGATTTCCCAAATCCCGACCCTGCCACAACCAAAAAGTTATTCGCACTTCGATTGACGTCAGCGACAAACGCAACAGCGTGATAGCGGACAATTCCCCTCGCCTCGACTCTCAACCCAATCCAGGACTCTAAAACTTCACAAATGTCCGACCAGGGAAAATGACTTGATACAATCGCGCGTCTCAAGGTTCGGTCCAGATTGATGACAGAACCATCTGAAAACTCAACTCGTCGGCCGCGCGCGGTGAGAAAAACTCGACGGTCTCGTTTAAAAATGGGCAATATAATTTGCCAGCTTGGCGTCGATGTATGATCGACAGACTTCAAATGAATTTCTATTCTTTCATCGAACTGTTCATCGAACTTTTCACCAGACGATGCTTCGAGCTCAAAACTCAAATTTTCTTTGAGTCGCTCGAACATTTCCTCGCTCCAAGCAAAATCAGAATCTGCCGAAAAGACCACAGACGTAGTGAATCCGCCTATCGAACAGCGCAGCTGCCGTGTCGTCATGAGCTGTAGAAATCTAAACCGGCTTCCACGGTATCAAATCGGTAGACACTTCCGCCTTTCAAAACCAGCGATTGACGGCAAAGGTCTCGCAGTAGGTCGTGATTGTGAGAAACGAATAGAAATGCGCCCGCCTGATCGATCAGGGCTCGCGTCCTAGCTCCGATTTTTTTTTGCCAAAAAATGTCTGCACCTTCGAAAACTTCGTCGAGAATCAAAAAATCTGCAGGCTGGGCCGTGACGACTGATAGCATGAGACGGGTTTGCATACCGGTGCTGTAAGTACGAACCGGCGAAAAAAGCGCTGGGCCAAGTTCAGCAAAAAGAGTTGTCGCTTTCGTAAGCTCTTTGACATCGCGGTCAGAGAGGTGTGGGTACATTAAGCCGATTAAGAGCTCTGCATTTTCATGACCGCTAAGATCTGGAAAAAGAATCAACGGAGCTTGAAAGACAGCACGGGTACCTTCACATCTCGAAATCGAACCTGTCGTTGGCCTCAAGACACCACTCAAAATTCGACACAATGATGTTTTGCCAGCCCCATTGAGACCGATCAGAGCAATCCGCTCGCCGCGAGAAACTTGAAAGTTGAGCCCACTAAAAATA
>JALHOI010000089.1:1178-9271 GCA_022843085.1 Pseudobdellovibrionaceae bacterium | reverse complement strand
ACGTTGTCGGCGCCGTATCTTTCAGTGACGTACTGAATGACCTCTTGCCGACGCTCTTGACAGAAATCGATATCGAAGTCGGGCATCGAGATACGTTCGGGATTCGAGAAACGTTCGAAAAGAAGCGAGTATGGCACCGGATCAAGATCGGTAATCCGCAAACTGTAAGCGACCAGTGATCCCGCACCCGAACCGCGGCCGGGACCGACAGGGATGCCGTTATTCTTGGCCCAGTTGATGAAATCCGCAACGATGAGGAAATACGACGTGAAACCCATCTTTTCGATGACACCCAGCTCATATTCCATACGCGCAAGGTAATCGGGCCGCTTTTCGACTGTGACAGGCATATCGGTTGATTCGGCTTCGTCAAAGCGTTCTCTCAAACCCTGCATCGCATTTTTGCGAATGAGCTCTTGGGGAGGCGTACCGTCTTCGGCCGTGAAGTACGGCAAGTGGTAAATGGCTTTGCCTTGCTCATCTTTCACTTTGAATTTTACATTGCAACGATCAGCAATCTCGAGTGTTCGGTCGCACGCATCGGGCATGTCTTTGAAAAGCGTGCGCATTTCTAGCGATGTCTTGAAGTAAAATTGATCGCTGCCGAGGCGATAGCGAGTTTCGTCATGCAGAGTCTTGTTCGAACCAATGCAGATCAAAACCTCTTGTCCGATTTGGTCGCTTTGATCGAGGTAGTGCACGTTATTCGCGGCGACGAGTGGTACGCCGGTAATCTTTGACGCTTCTCTCATGAATGGCACCAAGTCGGTCCATTCAGGCGTCCCCGTGCGATTCACCTCAAGATAAAGTCGATCGCCGAAAATTTCTTTCATCTCGCGAATCTTCGCAAGCGCGGCCTCTGGTCCAAAACGCGTGAAGGTATGACCGACTTCGCCCATCGAACCACCTGTCAGTGCGATGAGGCCAGCGGCATACTCTTTGATCACGTCCCAATCGAGACGAGGCTTATAGTAGAACCCTTCTTGATAACCAATTGTCGAGAGCTTGCAGAGGTTCTGGTAACCTTCGGCGTTCTGAGCCAGCAAGACGATGCGGCGATTGGGCATCTGCATCGCTTCGCGATCTTCACCTTTTACGAATCGAGTCTTCGGTGCGATATAGGCGTCAAGGCCGATGATCGGTTTCACATCGTAATCTTTCGCCGTAAAAAAGAACTCAGCGGCTCCGAAGAGGTTTCCGCTGTCAGTTAGCGCCACGGCCGGCATCCCAAGCTTCTGGGCGCGATCACAGAGTTTCTTCACTCGAACGGTCGACTCCAAAAGCGAGTACTGCGAGTGCACGTGGAGATGGGCAAATGACGGCCCATTTGGTTCTGGCAGTGAGGCATCGGACATCCTCAAGACACTACTTCTTTTTCGCCTTCGGGCAAACCTTGAGCCTGGCGGATGCCGCCAGAGCGCCGCATTAAAACCGTGTGCCGAGAATTCGTGCGCTTGAATCATATGAGTTTGATGGTCAATGCGAGCCGGAGAACGCGACGCCGGTGGACCGGTCTCGGCGCTCAGTCTCGAATTGGGTGGCCGGCCACCCCGCGACGATAGCCGACAGCGCGGGCGATACCGCCCGTCAGGCCCGAGATGACGTGTAGCCCACTAATTTCGGACCTCGTACAATAGGCCGTACAGAAGGCCGGACAGAATAACGAACGACCGGCATGACCGTGGGTCAAGACGATTCGTTCGCAGCAAAAGCTCGCTGCAGCACACGCGCAGTTGAGTGGCGAAACGAAAGAACTCATCAGCTCGGCCCTCAGCGAAATTACGACCATGCCGCGACTGGCAGCGGTCTGTAACCCCGAGCAGATCAAGAACAATATCGCGCACCGCGGGACTTAGATGATGCCGCCGCTTGAACTCACGCCAACAACAATGAAACTTCAACTCACGATAGATCGTCAAACGGTACGAAACGCGGCGTGCGAGTTAACAAGTACCGACGGTTTTATGCGTCTCTGGAAACACGCCACCGCGAATTGCAAACTCGAAGACGGCGAAGGTTTGTTCACCCTCGAGATTGATTAGGTTTCAAAAGAAAAAGCCAACCCCTCGAGGTGGTTGGCTTCTTTTCGGAGTCCGCAGCAGCTTTGGAGCGGACTATTTCGTATCGAGTTTAAGCCGCGCTTTGTGGCCTGGTGGTGCAGCCGGAATCACACCGACCGCCAAAGGACAAAGGCCAGAATCAATCGACATCTCTGCAAACGTAAGCACCGCTAGCGGTTTCGTCATACACACCCTCTGTTCTCAATAGTCTAGCTCGCCCCTCACCGATGCTCAAATTTCAACAGCACGGTGGCTCAAGAGAAGGCATGTGCAATTTTGAGATGGGCGTCGCGTCTCGCCCCGTACGCCCTAAAACACTGAAAAACTCTTCACGCTGGTTTGTTGTTGCAAGTCGCCAACAGCGCCACAGCGTCTCTCATCAATAAAAACCAGTTGGCTTGTAGAATGCTCTACGAAGCGACAAGTCAACGTGCGCACTCAACACTTCTGTTGAACGCAATTCTTCATCGCCGAGAGATTTTTTTCGGCAAACTTTTTTAGGAGTTTTCACCGTGACCACATCGTTCCGTTTTTCATCCATTGCAGCCGCACTTTTAATGACGCTAGGCCTAGGCTGCGCAAAAACTGATGACCAGAAAGTCGCCACCCAAACTCAAGTCACACAGATTGACGCCGACAAAGCGGTCGCCGAGCTTTCGGCTTCAACGGCAAAACTCCAAGCCGCAGCTTCGCCTGCGGTTTCGTGGACCCCCGACCAACTGAAAGGATACGAGTCGCTCGTCAACCAAACCGAAGTGGATCTGAATCGGGTTCAATCGTACCAGGGCAAGGGGGTCGCGGTTCCGGAAGAATCAAAACGAGCAACACTGCGCCAGCTGATTCAGACTCGAAAGAACGAACTTGCAGAAGTCCGCAGTAAGCAAAACGCAGAAGCAGCCGAGCAACAAGTCGAAGAACAGGTTCAGCAGCTTAAAACGCAGTACGACCAGCAAGTCGCGACTTTATCAAGCAAAGGAACTCCTGCGACGTCTTGGACTGTTCAACAACTTGATGAGTACGGTCAGATCCTCGACCAAATCGACGCGACAATCCAAGCCGTCGAAGCGTCGGGTGGTCAAGGTCTTGATACGGTCGCCCTTCGTGCGGCCAACGCCGCACGAAGAGCCGAGTGGGAACTCATTCGCCGTCTAAAATCTTAGCCGTCAGCTGAGTTGTCATTTCAGTTTTCAGCGCAAAGACGAAACCAGAGACGAGGCCAGAATCGAAACCAGATTTCGGCTCTGGTCTCGCCTCTCTGGTTTCGATTCTCTATTCCCACTCAATCGTACCCGGTGGTTTTGAAGTCACGTCGTAAACGACACGGTTTATGCCCTTTACTTGATTTGTAATTCGATTCGAAACGTCGCGAAGAAACTTAAACTCGAACGGATACCAGTCGGCCGTCATTCCGTCGCTTGAAGTCACTGCGCGAAGAGCCAGCACGCGATCATACGTTCGAGCGTCACCCTGAACACCGACAGTGCGAACTGGCAGCAGCACGCAGAACGCCTGCCAGATTTTGTCGTAAAGTCCGTGCTCGCGTAGCGCCGAAATAAAAATGTGATCGGCCTCTTTGATGATTTCTAATTTCTCTCGCGACACATCACCCAAGCAACGGATCGCAAGGCCGGGGCCGGGAAATGGATGTCGTCCCAAAATATCAGATGGCAAATCAAGTTCGCGCCCGATTTCTCGAACTTCGTCTTTAAAGAGTTCGCGAAGCGGCTCGACGAGTTTCATATTCATTTTCGCTGGAAGACCACCGACGTTGTGATGCGATTTGATGGTCACAGAAGCTCCACGTGGCGAGACGCTCTCGATGACGTCGGGATAAAGCGTCCCCTGCGCGAGCCAGTCATAAGTTTGCCCGGTCTTTCTCGCCGCTTCGACGAACACGTCAATAAAGATCTTTCCGATGGCTTTGCGCTTAGCCTCGGGCTCTTCAAGGCCCGCCAGCGCATCTAAGAATTGATCTTCCGCATCGACACCCGTCACGTTCAGACCAATCGCCCGGTACTGCCTTAGAACTTCATCGAACTCGTTTTTTCGAAGCAGACCGTTATTCACGAAAACACAAAACACCCGCGCAGGTTCAAGCGCTTTCGTCAGCAACGCTGCAACGACCGACGAATCGACGCCGCCCGAAAGCCCGCACAACACTTTGTCGGTCGGGCCGACGCGTTCGCGAATACCTTGAATAAGATGTTCGGCGATAGTCGCCGATTGCCAATCTGGCGAGGCACCACAAAGGTTGATTGTAAACTCGCGCAAGATCTCGATTCCGTAGTCAGTATGTGCGACCTCGGGATGAAACTGAACGGCCCACGCGCGGTCGCCCTTCATCGCAGCGGCATGGCCCGAATCACTTTTGCCGACGATGCGAAAGCCAGGTGGTGGAACTCTGACGACGTCACCGTGACTCATCCACACTTTTTGCGAAATCGGAATTTTGGGCGACATCGACTCTGTCCAGTCGACGTATCCATGCCCGTACTCACGGCTTGAAGCCGACTCGACTTTGCCGCCAAGGCTTTGTGCTATCAACTGCATGCCGTAGCAGATCCCAAGTAGCGGCGCGATCTCGCGAAGTGCTTTGACATCTGCACTCGGACTTCCTTCTTCATGCACCGACGATGGGCCTCCCGAAAGGATGATGCCCTTAGGCTTTCGCCGGCGAATGTCTTCAATCGAAGTATTGAAGGGAAGCAGTTCAGAATAGAAATGTAGCTCACGCAGGCGACGCGCAATCAACTGTGTCAATTGACTACCGAAATCGAGGACGACGAATCCTCCTTCGATCTTTTGATCCCAGCCTGACTTGGTTTTATCTGTGCTCATCTCAAGAACTCCTATTCGAGGCGGTAGTTTGGAGCTTCTTTGGTGATACTCACATCATGCACGTGAGATTCGCGAAGACCCGAAGATGAAATTTGAACGAAGACTGCTTTTTTCTGCAGGTCTTCGATCGTCTGTGCGCCCATGTACCCCATTCCGCTTTTCACACCGCCAACGAGTTGGTGAAGAATGGCGGATGCGCTTCCCTTGTACGGAACTTTCCCTTCGATGCCCTCGGGAACCAGCTTATCAAAGTCGTTCACATCAGCCTGAAAGTAGCGATCCTTCGAGCCCTTCGCCATCGCGCCGAGCGAGCCCATCCCTCGATAAACTTTGTACGTGCGCCCTTGGTACAAGAGACTTTCACCGGGACTTTCATCGGCACCTGCCAAGAGATTTCCGACCATGACGCTCGACGCGCCAAGAGCCAAAGCTTTGGTCACGTCGCCCGAATACTTGATGCCGCCATCGCCAATAATTGTTTTGCCTTTTTTCTTTGCGGCGGCAGCACACTCGATGATGGCCGAAATTTGCGGCATGCCGACTCCGGCCACCACCCGTGTCGTGCAGATCGAACCGGGTCCGATTCCGACTTTAACCACTTCTGCGCCACGCGAAATCAAGGCGTCTGTCGCGTCGGCCGTCACGACGTTTCCGGCGACGACCACCGTGTCTTTAAAAGTTGTCGAAACCCAATCCACCATCTCAAGAACATTTTTCGAGTGACCATGAGCTGTGTCGACGCAAATCACATCGCAGCCTGCTGCGACCAAGGCCTGTACTCGATCGCGCGAAGTTTGATCAATGCCAACCGCGGCTCCACACACGAGTCGCCCTTGCGAATCCTTTGTGGCAAGCGGATACTCTTTCGCTTTCTCGATATCTTTGATTGTGATGAGACCCTTCAGCATTCCATCACGGTCCACGATCGGAAGTTTCTCGATACGATGCTTCTGCAAAATCTCTTTCGCCTTCTCAAGCGTTGTTCCAACTTCGGCCGTGACAAGATTTTCTTTCGTCATCACGTCTTTGATGATTTGGTTCGTATTTTTCTCGAATCGCAAATCACGGTTCGTCAGAATTCCTACAAGTTTTCCGGCGACTGTTATTGGAACACCCGAAATCGAATAACGCTGCATGATTTCAAGTGCGTCTGCCACTTTCTTATCGGGCCCGATCGTGATCGGGTCGCGAATCATGCCGGACTCGTATTTTTTTACCTTCTCAGCTTCAAGCGCCTGCTCTTCGACGGGCATGTTTTTATGGATAATTCCAAGACCACCCTGCTGTGCCATGATCCGCGCCATCTTATGACCCGTCACGGTATCCATCGCCGCCGAAATCACCGGCGAATGCAGCGTGATTCCTTTCGCGAAATGCGATTTCGTCGAAACCATTGAAGGAATAATTTCCGAGTATTGCGGCACGAGCAGAATATCGTCAAAGGTCAATGCGAAGCGGGGCGATTCGAGAATTCGACTCATGGGGTAGCCTTTCAATGCGCTTTAGGGCCGCGAGGTGTGGCTTGAAGGATTTTGGTACCAGTCTTTGTATCTTAAATAATTGTCAGCTGACTTCTCAAGAAACGCGAGTTCGTCAGCTTTCAAAGGCCGAACGGCTTTCGCGGGTCGACCCATAATCAGCCAACCTTCCTCAGCGAAACGAGCATTTTCGGTGACGAGCGATCCCGCGCCGACAATCGATCGTGCTGGAATGATCGCGTTGTCCATGATTGTCGAACCCATTCCGATCAAGCACACGTCGCCGATCGTGCAGCCGTGAAGCATCACCATGTGCCCGATCGTGACCCGACGACCGACAGTCGCAAAAGCTTTGCCGTAAGAACCATGCAAAATCGAACCATCCTGAATGTTTGTTTCGTCGCCGATGACAATCGGCCCGACGTCACCCCGGATCACGGTCGAGAACCAAATCGAACAATTTTTCCCGATCGTGACGTCGCCGACAACGGTCGCGTTGTTGGCCACGAACGTGCCTTCCCCAAATTTTGGTGCAAAGCCGAGCAGAGCGATGATGGTAGGGTTCATATCCCGAGGGACTACATCATGTAGCCGGGCTTTTTTGAACCTATTTCGAGTTCAGGGAACGCTTGATTCGCGGCTCCCGTGAGAAGACCGTCCTGAAGCTTCTCAAGCTCTTCATTGAGCACGCGGCACTGTGCAATAAAGTTCTTCGTACTAAAGAAACGGGCTTTGTGCGCAATACAGAAGCTCATCACTTCGTCGGCGCGCACACGAATCGGTTCGCCTTTGAGGAGGCCGGGCCCAGCTCCCGGAATCTCGTGCAAAAATTCAATACGAACATACTGGTGGTGGCCGATTCGCTCGGTGAAGTAGCAATCGACCTGCCTTACGCCCAACCGCTCGAGCAAAACACGCGCGACCGTATGAGGCGAGCCGACAGGTCCCTGCCCAAGCTCGTGAAGCCCGACGCTCGCATCGAGCGGGTGCATCCAAACTGGCAGGGTTTCACCGGTGGCTTCATGCTTAAGCAAAAACACCGGACGCGCGTTTCCTGGCACGATGACGATTCCAGTGGCCACAAGCGGTAAATAGGGGTCCTCAACCGTCGCGTCAGTCTGGCTTGAAACCGGAAGTTTCGTGCGTCTGGGTGAAATTTTCCGAGTGAGTTTCTCGGCTTGGGCCTGCGCGCGTTCTTTTCGGGTCGGCACGAGGGTCCCCACACCGTTCGAATCAGCAGAGGCCTTGCCCTTTGTCATCAGTCGGCCTTTTGCGGTCATGCGAGGATTTCTCCGTGTAACACATTAGGGAACGCGCGGGTGACGTAGACCCGCTTCGTTTGCCCGATAAGATCATCAGAACCCACGGCATACACCAACTTGTTGTGCGTTGTTCGGCCCTGGATTTGGCCCGGCATTTCGGCCTTCAGCTCAAACAAAACGTCATAAGTTTTATCGGCGTAGGGTTTGCCGAGTTCAAAAGCAATTTCGCGTTGCCGATCGAGCAGAATCTGAAGGCGGCGCTTCGAATCGCTTTCTGGAACTTGATCTGTAAAGCGGGCCGCCTTGGTGAAGGGCCTCGGGCTGTATTTGAAGGCATAGATATTTTCGTAGCGAACTTCTTCAAGAAGACTTCGAGTATCTTCAAACTGCTCTTCGCTTTCGCCAGGAAATCCGACGATGATATCCGTCGAAAGTACAACGCCCGGTATAGCCTG
>JALHOI010000089.1:0-1168 GCA_022843085.1 Pseudobdellovibrionaceae bacterium | reverse complement strand
AACTTCGGTGTTTCCGCTTTGTGCTGGCAGATGAATATAGTCGCAAATTTTCTCACGGTACTTTGCAGAAATGTCGACAAGCTCTTGATTAAAATCTTTTGGGTGCGACGTTGTGTAGCGGATGCGCTGAATATCGGTTTCCTCAGCTACGATTCGCATGAGGTTGGCGAAGTCGGTGCCGCATTCGCTCTTATAGCTATTTACGTTCTGACCAATCAACGTCACCTCGCGAACACCGCGCGCCGTCAGACTTTTGATATCTGCGACAAGCTCTCTCAAAGAACGACTTCGCTCGCGTCCCCGCGTGAAGGGCACAACACAAAACGTGCAGAAGTTGTCGCAGCCCTTTGTGATGTTCACGAACGCCGCGACGCCTGGATTTCGCACGAGAGTCTCGACCGAGTAAGGTTTGTCGTTCTCGAACCTCGCCGAAACCTGCTTCTCTTTTGACTCGTAAGCACGCGCGACAATCGACGGAAGCTGATCGATCGCGTCAGTTCCAAATGCAAAGTCCAAGACGGGAATATCCTTAAGAAGCTTGGCTTTTTCTTGTTGAGCGACACACCCGCCGACGCCAATGCGAAGATCGGGATTTTTTAGCTTCCACTCTTTGTAAAGGCCGACTTCCGAACGAACCTTGTGCACCGGCTTTTCGCGAACCGAGCACGAGTTGATGATGATCAATGACGCTTTGTCGGGACTTTCGACAGGTACAAAATTCACCATTTCAAGAAGTGCGAGCATTCGCTCGGTGTCGTTTGTGTTCATCTGACAGCCGTAAGTCGAAATAAAGACCCCTCGACCCTTGCCTACATCCTGATTCAACATAGCTGACGAACACCCTTCCGCTTTGACACGCTTCGCGTTATAGTCGGCGGCTCGCTCTCAAGTCAAATTACGGCCTTAGCCTCTCCGAAGGAATGCTTCATGACACCGCGCAATCCCACCTCAAAGAACTGGACGGCTCTCCCGCTCGAATTTCGAGAGAAGGCAGCCCTCGTCTTTGCGCAAAATTTCAAAGACGAGAGTGAACAAGGGCGATTCTTCATCGAAGGTCGAATCTATCCAGAAGAAATCGTGATGCGCGCTGGGTTCGTCGAACAGGGCCGACTTAAACAAACGAATTTTGAAGTGTCGATGGAGCACCAGCCGAGCGAAAAGGCGATGG
>JALHOI010000088.1 GCA_022843085.1 Pseudobdellovibrionaceae bacterium | reverse complement strand
AGTCTTGATTTCACCGTGAGCCGTCTGCAGTCGCGCCGCTCGGGCATGACCGACTTCAGCGTCGACCTTAAACGCTCCGATTTTCGGCCCGCCGTTCGTCAAGTTTTTCGGCGAGTTTTCCGGCAAATTTTTGTTAAAGGTTTCAGTCACAGCGCAGTCGAACCTTGATAACGCCGATGGGTTGGCCTTCGAAGTGCCGAGCGACAAGCGACCTTTGATCAAATTCAAAGCCGCGGCCAAAAACTTTCTCAAGAGTGACATCTCGTGAAACTGTATCGATTTTGAGGCCGTCAAATTTGACAGTGCAAGAAAACCATTTCTTCTCTTCGTCCGAGCCACCGCGCCCACAGGCACCTTCAACTTTCGAACCGTCGCTACCGATGCCGCTCCACGAGTTGTCGGCCTGGCGTTTCAATTCGAATTCAGTTTCGAGACCCGTCAGCTCAGAGGGCAGCATAAATCGCATAATGCCGGTCGCCTCAGGCGCACCGTATGCATCTTGATCGCTGCGGGCTTCAAACGTGGCGGCGGCCGCCAGCCCGGGCGCGACCGTCGGCACCGTGTAGACGGCGTCGACGCGCGCGAATCCGACCGATGAAATCAACGCTATAGCCCAAAATCCGATCAGCGCTCGCGAATGGCTCATGCCACATCCCCTTTTGCAAAACCGTTCATGCAAATCCATCACCGCCAAGGCCCCGTTACCAAGTATCTGCCAGCATATATCGCGTGGCTCGTGTTTCGCCTGTTCGCACTAAGAAATCTCGCGCAACAAGTTCGCCCAGGTCGCGAAGTGCCGAAGCTCTTGAAACACCAAACCGCTCGACGATATCCTGCACGCCGATGTCTCCTCGTGTAACAAGGTCATTTAAGACCTGCAACTGCCGTATGCGCAGCCCCGCCGTATTTCGATATGTGTTTCTTTGTGCATTTCGAATCGGGGCCTGTTCACCGGTTAAGCCGGGGGGCGTCGCTCCAGCCGGAATCTGCAGACTCAAACTAGTTTCCGACAAAGCCCTCGACCAAAAACGCACAACGACCTGATCGCGCAAGACGACGCGATCTCCTTGTAGCTCGATCCATGGACGTTCGCCGCCCAGCACTTTTCTGATTCGCGAAGCCGCCACCGATAGAAGGCGATCGTGTCGGTTGGCTTCGTAGGTGTAACCCCAAACGGATTCAATTGCTTCGCGCCTTGTGCAGGGCCCGTGGGCCACACGTAAGATGAGCTTACCGAGCAAACCCTTCAGACCATTTTCACATTGCCTTGCCTCACCCCGGTCGACCACGACGACACGTTGGCCAGGCGCGCCTATCAGGATTGATGTTTGGGCCAGGTGAAGGCCAAAGAGCGGTAGCAGCAGACCAAAGTAACCGTGATCGAGCAAATCCGTTTCGACGCCCCTATCGCCGCGGTGAACGCGGTCCATGAGGTCACCAAACGGATCTTCACCCGCCGCTAACGCAGAAGCAGAGGTCGATGACTCCCCACTTTGAATACTAAAACGCCGATTCGTCAAACGCAGCTCCAGCCCGCGCGAGCCTGCCAATGGGCTCAGATTTTTTTCAAGTTCGCGTGCCTCGCGCGAGCGTCCCAGCTCTTGCAAAAGAGAGAGTCGAAAAAACGAAATCTTCACGAGGAGCTCGCGATTCTCGAGATCGCCAGATTCGTCGGAGCGCAAACCGATATCAGCAGATTGAAGTGAGAGAAGCGCATCGGCCCCACGCCCCTCGAGACGCGCCATCCACGCAAGACGAAGGTGCAAAGCGGCGGTCTGCAACCGATTTTGAGTTCCTAAAATTTCAGTTGCAGCACTTTCCAAATGTCTTCTCGCCTCGGCAAGACACCCCCGCAACAGAAGCTGACGCGCCAGCTCGAGGCGAAGTTCGGATCGCGAGTAGGAATCGTTCGGTTTCAATTCAATAAGTGCGCGTGAAAGTCTTGAGAGTACGCGTCGCGGCTCAAGACCGAACACAGCCTCATACTTTAGAATTGATACAGAAATCGCGTGTTCAAAGCTTTCATGTTTCGCCATCCGTGCCGCTTCTGCTGCTAGCCGAAGGGTTTTCAGCCCGCGCCGAGCGAAGCCGTTTCGCACGAGACTATGGCCAAGCAGATCCAGGCTCAGTGTCCGTGCAAGCGGCTGCAACTGATCTTTCGATGCTTCCGCTGCGGCAAGAGCTTGCCGTGAGTGTTCGACCGCCGCGACCGAATCGCCACGAGCAAAATCGTAAAAGCCGCGTGATTGCGACAGATAAAACGAATGCAAGCCCTGCAAAGTTTCTCTCGATTTCAAACTGCGAACCTGCGAATCAAGATGATCAATTCGTTTTTGTGCCTCTTTGTAGCGACCGGCACGCGCGAAACCTAGCGAAAGGTAGAAGGCCACGATCCCCGTGGAATCTTTCGTTTCGAGGCCACGACCGACTGCAGCCGCGCGCTCGAAATCGCCGGTCAAGACAAGCGCGCCAACCAAAAGCTCAGGTCGACCCTCGCGCTTAAAGGTCGAGAGCGGAAGAGCAATCAGCCGGGCCGTTTCTCCGCGAACGAACATTTCGGCCAGGCTGTTTCGATGTGAACGACGCACGACGATCTCCCTCCGATACCCATACCAGGTTTACCAAGTCGAACTCTCTTTCGCTTCATTACGCTTCATTTTTGAAAAAACAAGAGCCTTCCGCAAAACATCGAGACCTTCTATTTCTGTGATTGAGGAGAACGTGATGACTTTACAAACCGACCTGCGCGCCCAATTAGGATTAAAGCTTCGAAACCTTCTTCCCCTATTGACGCTGCTCGTTTTCACAGCGGCCGTGCTGTCCAGCTGCAACTACAACGACGTAAAGAATATTTCGAGTCGAACAGGTAAAGCCGCGGATGGTTCGGGGAGAGACGAGCCCGGGATCGATGTCGGGATCGACTTCGAGATCGTGAAAACGTTTGTGTTTGAATCGGCTTGCATCAAGTGCCATGGACCGACGCTTGCGAGAGCAGGACTGCGTCTCGATACCTTCGAAGCGACCTTTCCAAACATCTCGGCCATACGCGCTGAGGTCGAGGGTGGCACAATGCCTCCACCGCCACCGCGTGGAGCCACTTTAAGCGCCGAACAAAAAGCAATGCTGATGGCTTGGATCGACACCGGAGCAACGGAAACAAGGCCTGTTGCGCCGGCCGGCGCAGCTGGGCCGTCTCCTCTAACGCCCGACTTTGTGACTGTCAGCCAGGCTGTTTTCCAACCTCACTGTGTGAAGTGTCATGGCGCCGAGTCAGTGAAAGGTGGCGTGAACCTTGAGGTCTACGCCAGCGCCGCCGGTCACGCGACGAAGATCAGAACGGCGCTCGAAACCGACGATATGCCGCGGCGAGCCCCACCCCTACCCGATGATTTGAAAGCGATTGTCTTTGCGTGGATCGCGGCGGGTGCCCCTGAAACTGTTTTCCCTAAATAAGCAATAAACTTACCGGAGACCCCTATGAATTTCGAGTTCAAATTTAAGCAGGCAACGATCGGATTTCTAGCCGCGATCGCTATTGGATCTTCAAGAGAGGCGGGGGCGGCAACAGCTGTTGTAGCTGCGACACCGGCATCGGCATCGACATCGACTGCAACGACGATGTCGATCGAATCTGGCAAGGTCGAATTTCTCGCTGTCGGACGCCCGAGTTTTCTGAAAGTAAAAGGCGAAGGCGCCGTTCCTTCCGGTCAGATGACCGTGGTCGGCGACAAAGCGACCGGTGAATTCAAAATCGATCTCGCGACGTTTAAAACTGGAATGGAAAAACGCGATGAACATATGAAAGAGACGCTCGAAGTCGCTAAATTCCCAGTCGCGATTGTTCGTTTCAAAGATATCGCGTTGACGAATGGCGCGGCCAAAGGAACGATTCCCGCCGAACTCGAGTTACACGGCCAGAAAAAACCAGTATCACTCGAAGCCGAGTTTAAAGACGGCAAGGCGACTGGCAAGTTTAAAATCAAACTGTCGGAGTTTGGAATCGTACCGCCCTCGTTTGCCGGAATCACAATCAAAGACGAAATCGACATCACGATTGATTCGGTGATCAAGTGAAAAGCTCGAGAACCGCCACTCGCCGGCTGACGATCGGACTTGGCCTTCTCTTTTCGGTCATCATCTCGCCGAATTCGAATGCGCATCCCGAGCTGACGCGACACGGGTACACGAGCTGCACCTCGTGTCATGTCTCTCCCAACGGCGGCGGCGTGCTCACCCCGTACGGGCGAAATCTTTCGCGCGAGCTGCTGAGCACCTGGGGGACTCCGCGCGAAGCCGAAATTCTTCATGGGGCCCTTCCAGAAGAGTGGATGAAAGGTCTTGACGAATCAAAACTTCGAATTGGCGGAGACGCACGCTGGATTCAAACTCATCGCGAAAACAAAAGTGTTCGCAGTGGGCAATTCTTTTTCATGCAAGCGCACGTTGAAGTCGCGTGGGATGAAGGCCCGTGGGTTTTCGATCTGGCCGTAGGCAAAGTCGAAGACCCGAGGGGAAAAGGCACATTTCAGTTTGTTGGCTCTCGCTACTACGGCATGTATCGGATGAACGACAGCGCCGCCCTCAGAATTGGTCGCTTTGAAACAACGTTCGGGCTGAATCTGTCAGACCACACTCTGTTCGTGCGCCGCCCTCTAGGGCTGGGGCCTGGCTACGACCGCGACAACGTCGAGCTATCGTGGATCGGTGAACGCAACCAGTACTTTGCGAGCTTCATGAAATCAGCTATCGCGAACGGTGATTCCGATCGCGAACAGGCGGCCGCCTTCAGGTACGAACGCGTGATCAAAGAAAACTCGCGCTTGGGAGCAAGCTTTTGGCAAGGTGAAGGTGGCACCGACGCCGGCGACTCAAGATTCAAAAGAATTTTGGCCGGGCTTCACTCGATCGTCAAAATCAGTCAGCAGGTGTTCTTGATGGGCGAGATCAACCGACAAGAACGTCTTGAGGCTCGCGTCGCCGGTGGGCGAATGACCCAATCGCAGTACGGTTTTCTTCGGTTTAACTACGAACCCTTTCAAGGTGTGATTCCGCTTCTGCAGTACCAGCACGAGCGCGGCGATGTGAACCTTGATTCGACCGAAACGAATAAGTACGGCTTAGGCTTCACATTTTTTCCGCGTACCCACTTCGAGTTTTTTGGAGTCTGGAATCGAGCCATCCGATCCGGCGAGTGGAGCGACGAGGCCTACTTGATGCTGCATTACTATCTTTAGTGGCGCCCGAGGGTTAGGCTTAAGGGCCGGCGCAGCCACACGCTAGGGCCTGCGCAGCCAAACACTGAGATCGCCGTAGCTAAAAAGTCGGAAGCGACGTTCAATGGCAAACCCATAGGCGCGCTTGACGGTCTCGAGATCCGCGAAAGCCGCGACCAGCGCCAGCAGTGTTGACCTCGGCTGGTGAAAGTTTGTGAGCAACACGTCGACCACTTTCCACTCGAAACCGGGTCGAATCAGCAGCGTCGTTTCTCCGCTGTACGCGCTATTCAGGTCAGGGCCTTTAAGTAGACCCTTCGCCCAGCTTTCTAAAGTTCGAGTGACGGTAGTTCCCACAGCAATCACCCGCCCGCCTGATTTTTTTGTGCGAAGAATCGCTTCGATCGTTTCGTTTGAGATCTCGGCGAACTCGGCGTGCATCACGTGGTCTTCAAGATTTTCAACCGTGACCGGAAGAAAAGTCCCAAGCCCGACGTGAAGCGTGACTTTCGCGATTTCAACTCCGCGATTTTTTAATTCTGCGACGAAGCTTTCATCAAAATGGAAGCTCGCGGTCGGAGCCGCGAGACTTCCGGCCGCATCATCTGTCAGTTCGTCTTTCGCCCAAATCGACTGATAGTCGTGGTCGTCGACGGCTCGAGTATGCCGTTCTCCGCGCGCTTTTTGAATGTAAGGCGGAAGTGGTAATTCGCCCGCTTCGTTGAAAAAATCTTCGTGAAGCGCGACTGACGAACGAAGTTTTTGGGGCCGACCTCGCTCGGTCAGTTGGAACCGCACCGAGCCTTTTGACATTTCTGTCCCGGGCTTCCAGCGGCTCGAGGGGCATAAAACTTCCCACTCGGTGCGGTCCGGGTTGAGAGGACGGATAAACAAAATTTCTAAATTTTCTTTAGTGAAGACTCGTCGCTTTAAAACTTTGGTTTCGTTCACAACCCAAAGATCTCCGGCGCCGAAAAGGCCAATCAGTTGGTCACGCGAAATCTCGCAAGGCGCCGTGTCGGGCCTCGCCAGGTCGATGACGAGTGTGCGGCTTGGAAAAGCGCGCTCGGTTGCGACAAGCTCTTCGGGGAATTCAAAATCAAGGTCGGTCAACTTCATCGGGTCTGGTCATTAGCAGGAATGACAACACCGCTCAAAACTAAAAAAACGCCGCGATCCTTGCGAATCGCGGCGCCACCACCACACCAACCTCTTCGGGCCCACCCGCGACGCCCTACCAGAGGAACAATCTCTAAATCACCGGCCCCCGGCCGTGAGGCCCTTGGTTGCCTTTAAGCGATCGACTTGCTTTCACCGGAACTCCCTGTCTCAATCCGGCTGTTCGCCGAATCACCCATGCCCCGATTAAAAGATAAGTCGCGCTCACTAAAATTAGGAAGGTCACATCTGTCATGAAGCCTTCCCCTTTAATTGCTGGTCCAGCTCGGCCAGCATTCTAGCGGTCTCGGCCAGAATCACCTGCCGCGACCTTCTATCCGTTTCGGTCTTCAGAAGCCCCGCCAGTTTCTGAAGATCGTTAAGCACCTGCGTCCCTGCCTCGGTTGCTTGTCTCTTCTTTCGGAGCATCTGGGCCCCCTCTTCTTCTCTTCTAAAGCCCGCATCCTTGCGTGCCTTCTGCTGGGTAAGACTCGACGGCGTGCGGTTTCGGTTAGCGCCGTCGCAAACTTCTTTGTTTTTTCGCCGAAGAAAGGTTCACGAAGCCATTTTAATCAGCAGATTCTCATCAACCTTCGGCTTGACAGTTTCGGGCCGCGCCGCAATAGTCACGACCTCACGAACACCAAATGAGCGCGAGTGGCGAAATTGGTAGACGCACCAGCTTGAGGTGCTGGCGGGCGAAAGCTCATGGAAGTTCAAGTCTTCTCTCGCGCACCATTTTTATCGGTTCCCAAAGCCCGTCCTCAAGCGGGTTTTTTTTCGTCGAAAAATTGAACCGTCAGCTAAAATCGGCGCCGCAAAACGGCTTGACCGCTTCAATCGACGCCGGAGACGCTCGGCCCACGATCGGACGCGGGGGGTACGGTGTTCATGAAAACGTTGAAGTATTTCGTTATCTTTTTCGTGGCACTTTCACTTTCCCACGCCGATGAAAGCTACGGCCAAGCGACCGCCAAAATTCAGTTCTTTGCCGATTCGACGCTGACGACGACGTCGAACCTTGTGGGTGATGCCGTCGTTGTCGTCGTTGACGGTTTGACGCCGCACCAAAAGGTGCGTCTGACGGCCAAGATGCACCGGGGCAACCGCGTGTGGATTTCGAGCGCGCTCTATCAAGCCGACGCCGCGGGGTTGATTCGCTTAGATTCGAGTTCGGCCTCCAGCGGTACATACTCAGGTATCGATGCCGACGGAATTTTCTGGTCGATGACGCCCGAACCGACCGGAACACCGCCGCCGCCATCGTTGGCGCAAAAGTCCGCAAACGTTGCATTTTCGCTAGAATCTGAAGCGGGCCAGGTCATCATCGATGAGGTCGTGCTACAACGCTTGGCTGCAACCAAAGGTGTGACTGAGGTTGCGGTCACGGACAACGGATTAGTGGGAACTTTGTTTTTGCCCGCGGGTCGTGGGCCGCACCCTGTTGTCATGCTCTTTGGAGGGTCAGAGGGCGGCACCTCTTTCGACGATCGCGGTCGAATGCTGGCATCGAAGGGCTTCGCCGCGCTTTCTCTCGGTTACTTTGGTTTACCGGGGCTTCCACCGGTGCTGATGAATATCCCGCTCGAATACTTCAAAACAGCTATCGATTGGCTGAAACTTCGCCCCGACATTGATTCGACACGGCTCGCCACCATGGGAGTTTCGCGCGGCGGAGAGCTTTCTCTTTTGCTTGGATCTCTGTTTTCTGAAATCAAAGCGGTGATCGCATGGGCCCCCAGCAGTCTTGCTTGGGATGGCTGCTGTACGCCTGAAACAGAAAAGCAGGCCTCGTGGACTTTCGGCGGAAAAGTAATTCCCTATCTCGACCTCGTCGACATCGCACCCGACTATGTCGACTCAGGTCAGGGACGTCGCATGGTCATTTACTCGATGGCCACCATGAAAGCATTTGCGACCCTCGCAGATAACGAACTCGAGCCTTTCGTCATCCCGGTTGAAAAAATACAAGGGCCGATCCTAATGATTGGCGGACAAGATGATTTGCTTTGGCCGTCTTGCACCTTTATGGAGATCGCCTCGAAACGATTGTTGAGGCACCGCCACGAAGTCTTAAGCCTCTGCTTTCCGAACGCAGGCCATTCGATTAGCGCGCTTCCCGGACTGCCGACATCAACAGTCTTCTCCAGTGAGATTGCAGGAACAAGTGATTGGCTCGCTCGAGGGGGCACCCCACAAGGAGCCTCACGCGCCCACCGACAGGCCTGGAACCAAGTGATGATTTTTTTGAAAAAGAACTTAAAGCCATAGCTCCTGCAGAGTGTGTGTCCGGCTCGCACGCACATGCCCGCAAGAAAGCGCCCAGGTCCGAAATCGAAATCTATCGACTTCGAAAGTTCGCTCTACATCGCAGCTACGGCCGCGAGCTTGGATCAACCTTTTTTACGCGGCTTGATCGGGATGACCAAAGTTACAAGCCCAAGCAGAAGCAGTGGTGCCCATGGCAGCCAATTGCTGATCGGCCTCTTAATCATCGCAAATTTGGGATCCTTCGGATCGTAGAGTACTTTGACCGATGTTTCACCGGCCCATTTAGAATAACCGCTCACAATATCTTGGAACTGGTACATCCGATCACCGACTCGAAATTCCACAATTGGCGTGTATGCGGTGCGAGGACCTCTGTTTTTTCCTATGGAATTCCAAGTCTTGACACCATGATCGACAATCTTACCTTCGGCTGAATGGCCTTGAGTTAAAAGTTGGAATTCAAATCTTCCATTTACGATTGCAACTACAACGAGAGTTAAACCCACCAGAAGCTGCGCCTTGCGTAGAAACGCAAACATTTTTCCTTTGGCTTCAACCGGAAGCGCATCGATCGCGCTTAGCAAGTCAGGCTTCTTAGGATTTGAGATCATCTGCATATTGTGTTGCTCAACACTCCTTTGCTGAACACCGCTTTGCGCGTCGACCGATTCGAC
>JALHOI010000087.1:8999-9506 GCA_022843085.1 Pseudobdellovibrionaceae bacterium | reverse complement strand
TCAGAATCCGAAACACATCGAGGTTCAAGTCTTCGGCGATACGCACGGCAACGTCTGCCACCTGTTCGAACGCGAGTGCTCGGTTCAGAGACGAAACCAAAAGCTCATGGAGGAATCGCCGTCGCCGTCGGTCGACGATACCGTTCGCACAAAGCTAGGCGACGTCGCGGTCAAAGCTGCGAAAGCGATTCAGTACATCGGTGCTGGGACGTTCGAATTCATCTTCGATAACGTGACAAAAGAATTCTTCTTTATGGAGATGAACACGCGACTTCAAGTTGAACACCCGGTCACCGAAATGGTCACCGGCATCGACCTTGTCGCCGAACAGATCTTCGTCGCTCTCGGCCGCAAGCTGAGCTTTCAGCAAAAAGATATCGTTCAGCGTGGTCACGCCATCGAAGCGCGAATCTGCGCTGAAGACCCGTTCACATTTGTGCCGTCGCCAGGCCTCATTCGCCGGTGTCGCCACCCACAGGGGCCGTTCATTCGAACCGATTCGTACGC
>JALHOI010000087.1:358-8989 GCA_022843085.1 Pseudobdellovibrionaceae bacterium | reverse complement strand
CGCTTACCCCGGTTACATCGTACCGATTTACTATGATCCGATGGTCGCAAAGCTGATTGCGTGGGGCCCCGACCGCGACACGGCGATTCGTCGCCTGGACCGAGCTCTCACCGAATTTACCCTGACCGGAATTAAAACGAATATCCTGCTACACAAGTCGATTCTGCAGGCGCCAAAATTTCTCGACGGCACTTACACGACGCAGTTCTGCGACAAAGACCTTGAGATCAAGATGCCGAAGCTATTTCGCCAAGTCGATGATCACGTCTTTTTGATCACAGCGGCCATCGCTGCCTACAACGATAAAAAAGCGAAGTCGGTTTCAGATTACAACGTCGCGAGCCACTGGAAGTCAGTCGGCCGCGCCTCTAGCCTGCGAGACACGTGATTTATGTTTTTCGAAGCAACACTTGGCACCGATGCCGGCGACAAAAATTTTAAAATTGATATCAACGAAACCCGTAAATCTTGGAAGGTGAACCTTCAAGAAGAAGGCGGCAACTGGGTTCGTTACGAAATTTCGAAAGACGATTACAAAACCGTCGAGAACATCATCAACCTCATCTGGGGCGGCGGTTCGTACATCCTCGACGTCTACGGTTCGGGCATCGACTATACGGTCTACACACGTTCGAGCTATCGAAACGTTCGTATCTATAATGACGAAGCACTTCTCCACGAGTCGCTGAAAAAAGGCGGCTCGATGGGCGGAGGCGATAACCTGGTCGCGGGAATGCCAGGGAAAATCGTGAAAATCATGGTTGAAAAAGGCGACGTCGTAAAACCAAATCAACCGATCTTGATTATGGAAGCGATGAAGATGGAAAACGAAATGCGCGCCTCGGTCGAAGTCAGAATCAAAGATGTTTTGGTGAAAGCCGGTGACTCGGTCGAATCTGGACAAACCTTGGTGTTGTTCGAGCCGCTCAAGAATTCGAAGCCGAAATGATCGAAACAATCACATCTCCGGGTTATTTTGTCGGCTGGGGTACGCTCGCGATGATCAACGCAGGTATCGCACAGTCAAAAAATCGCAGCGGCTTAATCTGGTTTCTGATCTCTCTTCCGCTTGGGCCATTTGCGACGCTGCTTTTGATCACAGTCTTTAGCTTCCGAAAATAGAGGCATCACGTGGCTGACGAAAAAAAATCGAAACGAAGCTCGAATCGCAAAGAATCATTCAAAACATCCAGCGGTATCGAGCCGAAGGCTTTCTACACAGCCGACGATCTTCACGCGCCTAACTCTTTGAGCGCAGCCGCGTCTGCGACGCTGAATTCCAAATTGGGTGCACCGGGTGAGTACCCGTACACACGCGGAGTACAGGACTCAATGTACCGCGGCCGGTTGTGGACCATGCGCCAGTACGCCGGTTTCGGGTCAGCCAAAGAATCAAACACGCGCTACAAGATGTTGCTCGAACGCGGACAAACGGGCCCTTCAGTGGCGTTCGATTTGCCGACACAGATGGGTTACGATTCGGATCACATCATGTCGACCGGTGAAGTGGGCAAGGTCGGGGTCGCGATTTCTTCAATTGAAGATATGGAGACGCTTCTCAAAGATCTTCCGCTCGACAAAATTTCGACGTCGATGACGATCAATTCGACCGCGAGCATCTTATTGGCATTCTATATTGCGGTCGCACGCCGTCGGGGCATTTCAGCGGATAAACTGACTGGCACTATTCAAAACGATATTCTCAAAGAGTACATCGCACGCGGCACATACATCTTTCCGCCTCGACCCTCGCTTCGTGTGATCACTGACATATTTGATTTCTGTGCGAAGGAAGTTCCGAACTGGAATACGATTTCGATCTCGGGTTACCACATTCGAGAAGCCGGATCGACCGCAGTCCAAGAAATCGCCTTTACTTTGGCCGACGGCATAACCTACGTCGAAGCCGCTCTGGCGAAGGGCCTTGATGTCGACACGTTCGCAGGTCGCCTTTCGTTCTTCTTCAACGTTCACAACAATTTTCTCGAAGAGATCGCAAAGTTTCGTGCCGCTCGCCGCATGTGGGCGAAAATCATGCGCGAACGATTCAAGGCCAAAGATGATAAGTCATGGCGACTGCGCTTTCACACGCAGACCGCGGGGTCGACACTGACGGCACAACAACCAGAAAATAACATTGTTCGTGTGACGATTCAGGCCCTCGCAAGTGTGATGGGCGGCACGCAGTCCCTTCATACAAACTCGATGGACGAAGCTCTCGGGCTTCCGACCGAAAGGGCCGCGACAATCGCGCTTCGTACTCAGCAGATCATCGCGCATGAATCGGGTGCAGCCGATGTGATTGATCCCTTCGCGGGCTCGTTTTACATCGAGTCATTGACCGACGAGCTTGAGAAACGAGCCACGAATTATATCGAGCGCATTGAAGACCAGGGCGGTGTCGTAAAGTGCATCGAAACCGGCTGGATCCAACGCGAAATTCAACAAGCGGCCTATGACTACCAGCGGGCCGTCGAGTCGAAAAAAGAGATCGTCGTAGGCGTTAACGACTTCGTTCAACAGGGCGATGTGTTCGACATCATGAAGATTTCTGATCAGGTCTCGAATGAGCAAATCGAGCGTTTGAAAAGCTTTAAAGCCAAACGAGACCAAGTGAAAGTCGGCTTTCACCTCGCCAAAGTGCGAGTCGCAGCTGAAAACGACCAAAACCTCATGCCGGTTTTGATCGACGCGGTCGAAGTTGGCTGCACCCTCGGCGAAATTTCAGACACTCTTCGCAAAGTCTTCGGGCTCTTTAAAGAGACCATCACCGTTTAGTTCTCATGACTCGGCATTCGAACCCAAAGTTTTGCACGGGTTTGTACTCGTCTCGGAATTCACGGTGTCTCGTTCTGCGCGCGCGAATAAGTTTCACTTTGATGTCATGCTTCGGTTCGAGTTTCTCAAACTAACTCTCGACGTGATTTAACACGCCAACACAAATGCGGGGGGGTCGATTGATAAAGACAGTGCGATTAGTTTCTAATCTCGTTCAGCAGGTGGCTGTCGTAGCCGTTCTTCTGTTAGCTTTTAACGATGCCTTCGGTGCAACGAAGCAGACAATCGTGCAGATGCACTTCAATTCTCTTAAAATTACGGAGCTCGAAAAAATCGCTCCACCCTACGCGGCGTTTATGTGGGCACTCGCGAACGAAGCCGGATATCAGAGCCTAAAGAAAACCAACCATCCCGACCTGTCCTATGGCGCAGCATTTTCGCGTGTCCTTGCGCAAATCAAACCTGCACAAGCAGATTTGGCCGAAGGCTGGATCGACGCACTGAAACTGTCGGCCTCTGAAAAACAGGCAGTGACCGAAGGCCGCTCGATTGCGACTCGTGTTTACAATCAGTTTGCTGCATCTCTTGCAGCCTCTGAGAAACCGATGCCTACAGCGTGGCCCGCGGCTCCTGGGCTTGGGCTCTGGCGTCCGACTCCGCCCGCGATGGCTCAGCCAGCCCTTCCAAACTGGGGAAAAATGGGGCTCTTTTCAGAAGCCGTCGTCGAGGAGCTGACAAAAGACCTTGTGCCTCCATCAGTGGGTTCTGCCGAATTTCTTGCCGAGCTTGAAGAAGTGAAGATTCTAGGCGGAGCAAAGTCGACCGCGCGCACAGCCGACCAAACAGAGATTGCGAAATTTTGGGTTGGCGGTGCAGGCACCGTGACTCCACCTGGCTTGTGGGTTCACATTGCGCTTCAGCGACTTGTGCAGGTTCCGGTCAACTTCTCAGAAGCGGTGTCGGTGATGCGCACACTTTCGTATGCACTTTGCGACGCGGGAATCGCAGCGTGGCAGGCAAAGTATCTTCATCAAACCTGGCGCCCGATCACCGCGATACGCGAAAAAGGCGACGATGCGAACTGGACACCACTCTTAGGCACACCGCCGTTTCCTGGCTACGTGAGCGGACATTCCACATTCAGCAGCGCGGCCGCAACTGTTCTCGGCCTTTTGCTTCCTCTTGAGAACAAACCATTGATTGTGACCTCGCCCGATTTACCCGGTGTCGTTCGAAAGTATGCCTCTTACAAAGAGGCTGCACTTGAAGCTGGAAAAAGCAGAATCTACGGCGGCATTCACGTTGAAGCCGACAACCGAGACGGTCTCAAGCTCGGTGAAAGAGTCGGATGCGCGTTGATTCAAAAAATGTACGGGCATCGCTGCAACTAAATTCTAACTGTAGCGCCGCGCCGGCGGCGCTTTGCCTGCGGCGTCCAGACCGACACTTTATCGAAAAGCGGCAAGGTTTCAGCCGCGCCGCCCATTCTCGGCAACGCCGCCAAGAATCGTCACAATTTGTTGTAAGCGTCGCCTAAAGACGATGCTGTGACTTCACCCAAGCTATTGAAATCTCTCACTTATCAAAGCTTCTCTCAAACTGAGACGGAGGCCTGAGCCTTGCTCTAAGGGAACCCGTGCTGGCGTCGTTCACCCCGAACGATGCCGATCCGTTTGGAGTCTCGTGATGTCGCCTGAAATGCCGAATTCTCGCAATCGTCCTGTTAAGCGGTTTGACCGTATCCTGCGAAAGCTTGCGTTTTCAACGGGCGCACTTGCGGTTATCGCGTCGGCTATTCCTACGGTTTACGAGACTCTGCGGGGACCTAAAGATCCCATGACGAACGCAGTCAACGAGGCGCTTGAGAAGTCGAAGACGGCAACATCCGCGGCGGCGATGGCTATGGCTCAATCAGATGAGACAACGGCCCGTGCAGCGATGAAGCTCGAACGAATTCCCGAGATTCCTCCACACCAATTTGTTCCAAACTTCGACCGCAGCGAAATTTTAGCAGATCCCGAGCGACGAATTTCTGAGGCTTTTTTAATACCTCCAGGTCTTCAAGACCGTGTTGGCTTTTGGTTCGATATCTATAGTCGGTATGATTCGAACAAGCGCCTCATTCACCACGCGCTTTATCCTTGGGTCGTTTTCAAGGTCGTTGACGTTGAGCCTATTGTGAATGCGTCTTACCCCCGCGTCCGCTGGCTGCGAAACGAAGTCGCCAATGAACTTGTAAAAAAAGAGACAGCAAAAGTTCGCAAGGCGATTGCATCGATCGCAAAAAAGAAGCGACTCAAGGATCTCGAAACGGCTCGGCTGACGAGCGATGAGATCATGGTGCGCGATGCCTTGATTCAACTTGGAGGCGATGTCCGCAGACTTGCCAAACGAGCACAAAACGAAGTTCGTGTTCAAACTGGTCAGCGCGACTTCATGGCTGAGGGAATTCAGCGGGCTCCTCGCTACATGACGACGATGGAAGAGATCTTTAAGAAGCACAAGCTTCCGGTTGATCTCACACGTTTGCCTTTAGTCGAATCAAGCTTCAACAAGCATGCAGAGTCGAAAGTCGGCGCAATGGGTGTCTGGCAATTTATGGAGACCTCTGGCAAAAAGCAGAAGCTGATCGTCAACGATCTCGTGGACGAGCGTAAATCGATCTACAAATCGACCCACGCCGCGGCCACGCTGTTAAAAGAAAATCACATGATTCTTCACCGCTCATGGGCGCTTGCTGTTACCGCTTGGAACCACGGCCCCAGCGGAATTCGCAAAGGCTACCGCGCTGCCGGCACAAAGGACCTGGCGAGAATCATCGAAGTTTATCATTCAAAACGATTCGGCTTTGCCTCTGAAAATTTCTTCGCTTCGTTCTTAGCCGCGCTCTACACCGAACGCTACTCGGACCGAATTTTTCCTGGCTTGCCAAAACTGGCTCCGCTTAGCGTTCAAGAACTACGACTGACACGCTCGATGAAAGTCAGCGATATCGCTCGAGTCGCGGCGATTTCGGTTGAAGAATTCGTCAACATGAATCCAGATCTCGCCAAGCTTGTGAAGCTGAAGCGACCACTTCACAAAGGACTTCGAATTCATATCCCAAGCGATGCACGCTCGGCTGTCGAATACCTAATGTCCGGTGAACTCGACGTGAAGCGGCCGGTCGCCGTCAACAACTAGTCAATGGCTCTGCTCTTACCTGAGCCAATGGCTCAAGGACGCGACATACCCGTCTTCGACGAGGGTTGTTGCTGCGAAGATGCGGTCGGTGCCATCGGATTCGACAAGAACAGTTTGTAGGCCATTGTTGACTCCGAACAAGATGAAGCCGCCGCCTGGCTCGCCGTACTCTTTGTCTGATAACTCGCCACGCGAATCGAAATAAACAATCTTGGCATTTCGGCTTAAAGCCTGCGCTTCCATCGAAACTCGAAAACGCGAGCCCTGAATAAAGCCAATGATGTTTCCGGTTTGGGGTGGGTTATTGTATTTGAAATTACCAACAGCGCGATCAAACCAAGATCGTTGGACCATCGGAAGCTCGAGGTGCCGCGTGTCTGGGTTTTGAATTGTGCGGGTTGAAAGATACTCGGCACCGCCCTCAACTTCCAGAATTGTCGGTCGACCCATGTTCGCAAGCTTCACGAGTGTCCCGGCTTCTCCGGCAACGCTAATCTTTCTAGTTTTGAGGTGTCCCATTGGACGAAGCTCAACGTTGACAGCCGTTTCGGTTCGGAACGCATCGTAGGCCCGCGCAGGAATTTCGGACGCTCGCATAACGTCGAGCTCGAGCGAGGCGACACTCTGCACATCAGCCTCAACAAAGACAGGGTCGGACAGCCGTTTTCCAAGCCGAACTTGCAGACCGTGCAAACCCTTTGAGACTCCGGGAACGGCGAAGAGTCCGTTTGCGCCGGTCTTTTTCATCGATGCATCGGGCAACATCAAGTCGTTGAAGAAGACAGGATCACCTGCGCCTTCAGTGAGAACGTTGAGCTCAGCGCCCGCGACAGTCTCACCGCTGCGTGTGACTCGACCCCAAATGACTCCGCTCGTTTTCAAACTTAAAGCAGCTGCTTTTTCGTCCTTTGATGTGAGGCTAACAAACGCCTGCATCATTTTTTTCGAAAAAACTGGCACTAAGGCATCTTCACCGGCCACCAACGACACAATTGTCGGCCAGTGATCTTTAGCCTGAATATTGGCAACGACTCTTGAACCCTCTGTGAACCTGGCGTCTTCGAAATGCCCGCCGCTCGTCGTGCTTACGACTGACGGCGTGTTCAAGCTTTCAACCCGAGCACCTTGAACGCCGCGCGAGACTAAAGTCGATGCACTAACCCCCGCCGTGTAAGCCGACTGCACGCGCCCCGCTAGACCTGGAGTAACGGGCCGAACCTTGAGTTTCGCACCTTCGACAGTTTTACCGTTCGAACTTGTTACGACCGATGAGAGCTCGAGGTGGCCGCGGCCGACCACATCACCTTGCGGCGACCGGACTTCAGCGACCAATTGACCCTCTAACGACTCGACAAAGATTTCGTAGCGAGCCTCGCGAATCCAAACGGCACCGGATTCTACGAATTGCCCTCGCGATTCGCGAAGTACAGCGATTCGATCTTTTGCATGCGTCAGCGCAAGGCCGCCAGAAAGTTCGATCGGACCACGAATCATGATCTGTCGCCCGGCTGGCGCAACCATACCGACAACACGAGCCGCGATGGCCGGAGTGTCGATAGAATCAGGTACAAGACCGGCCGCAACGGCGGGAGGAATCGACTTTGGCGCGGCCGCAAAAACCTGCCGGCGGGCGCTCGTTTTTAAGTCTCTCGAATTTTGAGCGAGCGGACCAAACAACGCCGCTAGAATCTGCTCGCGCGAAAGACCTGTCTTTGACATTGAAATCGAAACCGATTTCGTTTCAGGGACTTCGACTAATTTTTCAAGCGGCCGATTCGGCGGTGCAACGTCAGACGCCAAATCAGCAACAGGCGCGAATGCAGCGCCTCCGCGATTTTCGCGCGCGATCGATCGTGACTTCTCAATCGGCACGATTCGCACCGGTTGCGCGATGGTGGCCGACTTCGAATTTGCGAGCTGTCGTTGAAACGATTCGTTGTCCGAGAGGATACGTATTGCAATTCGTTCTGCTGCCATCGGCTGAATCTTTAGCTCGGTCGGGCGAACATTGAGGCCCGGTGCACGCTCGATCGACGCCCACGGCTGATCGCGTAGAGCCTCTTCGAGTGCCGCAACCGGCGGCGCATCGCGATTCAATCTAATCGTTACACCCTCTTCAAAGACGCGCGGGCGCGATTCTTCGCGGGCAAAATACCGATCATAAATAGATTGGATTGATGCTGATTCGGGAAGTGATAACCATCCGCCGTAGCTGGTAAGAGCTGCGCCTGAAAGCACAATAGACAAGCTATTTTTTCGGAAGGCGCTCAACACTGAAACTCATTCCTTGAGTTACGATCGTGAGAAACTTGCTGTGACTAGCTTAGGTTATTCAAAATGCTCGAAATTCGTCAATGACGTTGATATCAGCTGGGCGATTAGCCAGGGCCTCTTTAAGTCGTTTCACAACCGCCTTGGCAAGCTTCTCATCTGCACCCAGCTTGTCGTAACGCTTCTTCGAGCCCTTCATTCTCTTCTCGCGCAAGCAAGTCACCGAAATGACGTACGGCCGTCGAGAGCCCAGAATGATAAGAGTACATTTCGCGCGCTCGCGCGCAGTGTCTGTCGGTTCGTCGAGGTTTTTCGCGTTAAAATATTCGCCAGTGATTTCGCGGCCATTGAGGCTTTGCTTCTTCATTCCGCCTGGAACGTTATCCATCATAATTCGGC
>JALHOI010000087.1:0-348 GCA_022843085.1 Pseudobdellovibrionaceae bacterium | reverse complement strand
GGTCAGCGGCAGCATGACCTCTTTGATCTCACCTTTTGTCGAGCATCCCGCGTTCAAGAAACTGACTGCGGCCAGGAAGCTAATCACGCCAGCGCGGACGAAGGTCTTAAACTTCATCCGCGCGTGCCCAATCACTTCGGAACCTTCTCCGAATCTTTGACGAACTGCTGAATACCCGCCTCTGTAAGAGGGTGGTTAACCAGCTGCTTAATCACCTTGAGTGGGCAAGTTACGATATCGGCGCCGATAAGACCCGCCTCAAGCACGTGAATAGGATGGCGGATACTCGCAACCAGGATCTCGGTCTTGTAGTTGTAATTGTCGAAGATGGTCTTGATATTTTCGATC
>JALHOI010000086.1:5435-9510 GCA_022843085.1 Pseudobdellovibrionaceae bacterium | reverse complement strand
ATTTGTTCGTGGAGATGATCAGGCTAAGCATTAAACACGTAACTAAGCATGTAGCGCCTACTCGTGAATCACTTGCGGACGGGGGTTCAATTCCCCCCGCCTCCACCAATTTTCAAGCGTCTCGAACCGCTAACCTTAAAAATTCGAGACGCTTCCGCCGCAGTAAGTAAAAAAGAACCCTCCTCGGTGACCCCGGGCGAGGGTTTTTGCTTTGTGGTTGTTAAAGGCACAAAAAAAGAGGCACCGGGGCGGTGCCCCAGTGCCGAATCCACGTAGTTTTGGCCGACGTGGAAGTGAATTTCAAAACCGTCTTTTTGAATCAGTATCTTGTGTACGACTTGCTTGATGATGGCGGACTTAATCGCGGGTTCGGCTTCTCCTTTTTTAATGAGCTCGCGAAGGCCCTTTCTGAATGACTCCAGGCTATCGAAGTTTGCGGGGCTATCGGTCTCGGCCGTTTCTCTGGCCGATTTACCGATCTCCTCTTGGAGTTTCTTCTGCGAGTCTTGCAACTCGCCAAGTTGTTCGATCAGCGGTTCCGCGTTGATGGTTTCAGGGAGTTTGCCGATTCGTTCCGCTAGAACGGAAACTTGCCGTTCGAGAGCCGCTTCTTTGGATCTCAAATCCTTTCGCTTCGAATCCTTTTCGATTGAGCCGTTGATCGTTCGCGCCCGCTCGAGCAGGTCCTTTACAAAGCCGTCTTCCAAGATGAATCGTTTGGTCTCGGCCCACACCACGGGCTCGATTTTGACGACCGGAATTCTTCTCGGCCCATGCTTCAGAACTTTGTGCCCAAGACTCGCTTCATTTTTCCTCGTCGCCGTGTGTTCGTAGTATCCAACGCGGTGACCAGAGTTCGATGTGGCCGAGGCGCCTGCCATCCGCTCGCCGCACTCTTCGCACGAAAGTAAACCCGTTAAAATAAACGGAAACTTATTTCCGCCGTGGGTTTTTCGCCTTGAGCAGTTGTCGGTGAGCATCAGGCCTGCGCGTTCGAACGTATCGGGGTCAATGATCGCGGGCCAAGAGGCGAGCGCCTCGTTCGTTCCTTCTTTCACCCGGAAAGTCCTGATTCCGATGTAGGATTTGTTCCGTAGAATCCGATATAGCAGATCGATCCGAAAAATCTTCGCACGGAACTTTCCACCGCCGCGCATCTCGCGCGGGTACCGAACCTTCTCGTCATTGAGCCACTTCGCGGTCGCCGCAAGCGAACCTTCGCGCAAAAACGTTTTGAAAATGAGCTTGATCGTTTCCGCCTCCTCGGGAACGATCAATAGATAGCCTCGCTTTTCTTCGTCGATGCGGTAACCGAGTGGCACAGACCCGCCGTTGTAAAGTCCGCGTTTGGCGCGGGCCTGAAAGGAATTCGAAATCCTCTCTCCAGTTTGGCGTCGCTCAAATTCCGCGATCGAAGCCATAAGATTGAGCACCATTTTTCCAGCGGCGCCTGACGTGTCGAAGTTTTCGCGAATCGACAAAAACTTGCAGTCATGCTCCTCAAGAAATTCTTGGAGCATCGCAAAGTCTCGGGTCGATCTTGAAAACCGACTGAGCTCGGTGACAAGAATCAGGTCCACGGTTTTTGCTTCGATGGCTTTTAGCATCTTCTGAAACCCAGGCCGGTTCATGTTCTTTGCCGAGACACCGGGGTCAGAAAACACTTCGGCGACTTCGCCAAAGGGCTCGATCATGTTTTTAAGTTTCAAGAACTCGCGAAGTCGCTGCTCTTGGTTTTTGATCGAGCCTTCTGGATTCTCGGCTTGCTCTTCGGTTGAGACGCGGATGTAAAGTGCCACGCGAAAGCCTTCAGGAGAACGCGTTCGCTTTTTCGATTTTCTCATGTGCCGTACCTCTTAAGTAAAGGGTTAGACAGGCGACATGACGGTTTTCGTGAGACGGGATTCTGGGAGCTGGCGCTTTCGAACTGGCCCTTCTCTTTTACCAATGTCTCCCAGAGCACCGCAAGCCTTTCCTCGCGTTCGGTTTCTGAAATGACTTTGACCCGGCGTGTGACCTTCCTGATTTCCCACCGGATCATCGGCCTCCCGCAAATTGTTCGACTCGGTTCGCTAGCTTAAATCTTTTGTAAAGTGTCATCGACACCTCCTTTGAATTTCGGTTTGTTGATTGATCCTTCCGAACCCCTCCTAGAAATCACTGTTACCGATGTAACCTGACTCCCTAAATTTTATTTTCTTCTCCCACTCTTCTCTCCCTCCTCCTTCTTCTCTCTCTCTCTCTCTCTCTCTCTCTCTCCTCCCCCCACACCACCTCTCCTCCTACCCCCATCTTCTTCTCGACCCCTTCCTCTCGTAGAGGGGGAGGGGTCGAGAAGAAGATGGGGGTAGCGGCCGTAGGCCGGTGGTGTGCTAAGTGCCGAGACGAGCTAGAGATTATTTGAAAAGATCGAACTTCGTTTGAAGCACTTGCCCCAAACCTGCGCTCTGATCCAAGGTTTGACCCGCGTTAGTCGCTTCGGATCAGCGGCAAGTATTCGACAAGAATCACGTCAACTGCCGCCGCGATTAAAAAATACCAGATGTAAGACGAGAACTCCTCGCGCCAAAGTGCTTGCGTCACTTTCGCAGCACTCCCGTTAAAGTAGTTCTGGAACGTCGATGGGCCGTAGCTCATCATTTTCCACATCTTCACAAAGAGCACGATGTTGAAAATATGGAGCGGCCTTGCGAAAAACAAAAGCATTCTGACTTTCGAATTATGGTCCGCGATCTTTCGACTCATGCGTCACCTCCTGTCTCCGATATGTCACTGCTGCCGTATAAGACCGCCGTTGTCTCGGGATTGGTTATGAATTCGCTTGCTCGTACAAAAGTAAATTTACCAGTCATAGGCACCTCCTTTGGGTGAGGGTTTCGGTTTAAAATCGCGCGTGTGATAAGCCGCTCGATGTACGGATCATCCAAAAAGTAAATGACCTCGTGATAATCCTTCGACATCCGGTAGCGCAGAACGATCTCTTGGTAACGCCGCTCGCTTTTCGAACTTAGTTCCAGTTCGACCGCGACTTTGGTTTTTCCAATCGCTCGCTCGAGCACAAGATCCGGTACCGCTTCGGCTTTCCCGGTGGTGGCTAGGAGCTTTCCGTTCGTCACACTTGCGCCAGGGAATCGCCTTTGAAGCGCCATCGTGAGGTCAACCAAGATCAGATCGTGGTTGAGACTATGGTGGTGAATCCTGATCGGCTGTGCCCGAAGCTCCATCCCGGTGGAACTTTGCCTTAAGCTTAAAATCCCAAGACGGGTCACTTGAAAGACCACGCCAATCGCATTCTTGTCCCGTCCAAGCTCCATGCGAGGAATCCGCTCGCGCGAAATGAAACCCGCGCGCTCGAGTTTCGAAAGCCTATTGATGACCGTGGGCTTCGCCACGTTTGCGAAATGTCGTACAGCAAGCTGCGAAAATGTCATGACGGTGTTGTCGTAAAGGCTTCGCAGAAGCGCCAGATCCCGCGCGGTCAAAATAACATTCGTCGACTGAGCCGTTTCCATTTGCGTCTCAATCATAAACCTCCCGGTACAGGTGCAAATTGGATTTCCTCAACGATCGATTCGCCTTCGGACATAAAGCTCAAGACACCTTGGCCACGAGAAAAGGTTTTCAGCCTATTCGGATGGATGCGGTACTGCTCGACGTCGCGGACCGACATGAAGCCTGACATTTCCATTTCGCTTAAAAACTTTTTCTCGGCGCGCTCAGTCGTTTTTTTCGTAGCCTCCGTGCCAAAGAGCTTTGCAAAGAACTCGGCGGTCTCGGGATCGTTCACGCCAAGCACGCATTTGACATTGGTGTTTGTCACAATCGCCTTGGCAAAATCGGGACTGATTTTTTCCAAATCGCCCATCGACTGGTGCGATAGGTGAAGCGCGATCCCCATCGAGCGTGCTTTGTTCAGCAGTTGCAAAAACCCTTCGTAGACGAAGCTTGAGAACTCGTCGAGAAAGACGGGCAGGAATTCGCCTGTCTTTCGTGAGGCCGCAGCCCACGCCAATTCTTGCAGAAACATTTGCCCGAGCCGTGCTGCCGACTTCTGATATAAAAGCGCCGGGATCAA
>JALHOI010000086.1:0-5425 GCA_022843085.1 Pseudobdellovibrionaceae bacterium | reverse complement strand
ACCAAGGCGCGGTTACTGCCTCTCGATGGCTCGCGAACAAGTTCGCTTAGCGAAAAGCTTCGCCGCATACCGGAATCGCCGTTCACCAGATCGGCGAGTTCGCCGGTTGCGAATGGCCGCATCTGACCTAAGAAGCCCGAGAGCTTTTCCTGCCTGGCTCGGAACGGTTCGGCTAGGTATTTGAGCGCAAGCCTCGTACCTTCGTCATCGTTCGACCGGGCTTCGCCCCGATTGCCTGAAACGAGATCGGTCAGAACCGCATCGTCTGTGAGACACCGGTACAGATCTCGAAACTTTGCCTCTCGCCCTTGCGATCTAAAAAGCTCGAGCACCAAAAGTGCCGCCTCGTACGACACCGTTTCAAAATAATGGCTCTCGAATTCAAACGTCGCAAACATTCGGTCCGCGATCTGTTGTGGACTCCCGTATTTGATAGGATTCGTCACCGCCGAATTCCCGAGATCACCCAGGTCAAAAACGATGACGTCGCTCGGAGACTTGGCGAACTGCCGAATCTTCGTAACGAGTCCCTGATCGCCTTTGCCATCGATTAGAATGACGTTTGAGCCGCGAACGAAGTCTTGAACGAGCCACGGCAAGATCACGCTCTGGGTTTTCCCTCGGCCCGTGGATGCGATAATCTGCACATGCTCGACCCGCTGTTCGCTTTTAAGCACAAGGCCAAAACCATCCGGCGTTCTCCCGACAAAGATTTCACTCAAAGGTCCACGCCCTTGTTGGAATTTCTGCGGTAGTACTCCAAAGCCTCGCGGTTCATACCTTTCGCGCCATTCAGTTTTTTGATTCGCGCGATTTCGGCTTCGTTCTTCTTATTGAACTTCCTGACAAGTAGATACCCGCCAAGAATCAGAAGCCCAATTGCGACGAGCGCCAGCTCGATTAAATTCTCGTGGAACCAAACTTGAACTTTAAAACCGTACTTGTACCAGAGCGCTCCGCAGCCGATTAAAATCAGCAGCGGAATCTCACGGCCATCGAGGCCGGAATCTTGTTTTTTATCTTTCATATTTAAAACCCCCTTTGAAAGTGTGGTGATTGAAATGAAAAAGGCTCGGAAGAACGCCTTCCGAGCCTTTTGAGAAATCAGTCTGTTCCTCAGAACCAACGGCGCTCGCCGCTATTATGCGATTTCCGTTGGTGCGAAAATAAGCTTACGGTCATTGCTCCAAGCCAAATGAGCCGGGCAAAGTTCGCCGGATGTGATCGGCGTTTCCGGCTCGCGACTTAGTCGCTCGTTCACCCAGTTGGTCAGAAACGCACCGTCAATTCGTTGCGGCACACTCTGTTCGAGATGTTGAACAACGTCTTCGACGAAGCCGCCTGCGAACGCTCTGGCGAACTCCTCGTTCTGATCGCTAAAGTGAAAGAGCACGTTCAGCGCGAGATCATGGGGACCGGTGCCGGCGTATCCCCAACTGATGTCCTGGCTAAGTCCAAAGCGTTTGTGAACGTTCGAGACATTGCCGTGTCCGACGTTCGCCCGGCGGATGATGACATCTCCTTTCTCGCCAGGCTTCATGACGTTTAGACGTTGGCGGCACTCTTGCTCAGTGAGCGGCTGGCTGATGACGTCTTTACGGATTACGGATTGGTTCGTGTCTGTTGAAGCGGTATGAATAAAAATCTCCTTGGTTTTTTGGTTTTGAAGACGGGGACGTACGGACGCGAAATCTCCTTTCTGGTAGAATTATTGTTGGTTCATTTGGTTTTAAAATCGAATTGGCGGCGCGGGACTGCTCGGAAAATCAAAACGAAGTCGAGCTAAAAGTTTCAGTTGCAGAAACCGATAATGTCGTATACCGTCATAGCTGAATCGCATCAGATTCAAAAAAATCCGCAAAAATAAACCGCAAACAAAGAAACAAAACTGATTTCTATCGGTCTCCTTACTAATAGGTAAGTTTCGGTGGGTAGATTTCGATCGAAGCTTGGTCCAAACCTTTGGACTTGTTCACGAAATATTTTTTCGACCCCTCTCGAAAATGAATCGACGGTCGCTTACGATAATTATCGGAGCACCGTTGGCAGAACCCACGTTTTTATCCGAAACCGAAAAACAAATTCTGATCGCGCGGGCCGACCGCGAGATCGGTGTTCCTTTTTACAATCGGGAAAAACTTTGGCTCGCTGCAATTTGGATTGATGCTGAAAATGTGTTTCGGCCTACGCTTGTGACGCCAGCAAAATTTTACGCCGACGAAAGGCTTCGCTTCGTCAGCCGAAGCTACCGGCCGAAAAGGTTCGTGCCACACGGCTTTGACACAGAAAAATCAAGCCGAATCGTGAGTGGCTCGATTGATCCGAAAACCGGACGCAGGCGGATCATCCGAGATCCCACAAAAGGCGAAGTGCAAGCCGCACCCATTCCGAATCAAGTCGATTGGAGTACGGTTCCCGAATTTAGGATGCCCGATCTTAATTCTGTCCCTGGTTGGTCCAAAGCAAAAGACGATGCCGTGACGAAGGCTCTTGAAGCTGAGGGCTTTTATAAGCCCGAAGACGAACGTATGGCTTCGCGTTTTGAGAAACTGAATCAACAGGTCGTCTACAATAAAAAACTCGTTCCACATCGGCATTTGGACTCAGCGTCGCGCGAGATGCACTTAAGATTTCCAGAATCGCGTTTCGATCAATGGCTATCGAATAAAGTCCAATTCAATTTCGAGTTCGAAAGACTTCAATCGACATCGACGATTTTCGAATTCATGAGGGCAGGTAGCCCTGACATGAAAACATCTATGCTTCGAACTCTGAATGAAACCGGCCAGCTCGACATTTTGCCGTTCAAAGTCCGTGTCACGGCGCTGCTATTAAGTCGCGGCATTACGACGAAGGAAACGGCCCAAGAAGTATTCTTGGATCAGGTGTTGGGACTTACTCAAATCTCGCGCCCAGCCGGCGGCTCGAGACAAATCGACGACGAAGACTTCAGACGGTTCTCTTGGATTTATTCTGAACACGATTTCCAGCGGTACCGGTCGGTCGTTGAGAGTCTTCTGGCCCAACTCGCGAAGCAAATATCCGTCAATCATCATGCCGCCAGTTCATTCACGGTGGCCGATCTTTGGAGTCGTTTCAAAACAGCGTGGGAAAAATTATCGAAAAAGCAGCGCGAAGCCGCGGAACTGCTGCACATGGACGTCGATAGCCGAACAAATCCCGAAGTTTCCGAGATGGTCGAAATCAAGCTTAGCTCTCTCCGGGACCGCTGGGCCGGCACCAAGAAGCGCTTTCGAAAAATGTTTCCCGACTTCAAAGGTTTCTATCCTTCGAAGTCCCACACCAATTCAAACAAGAGAGAAATTACCTACGGCGGGTTCCGTCGGACTTCGAGCGCTAAATTCATTCATCCCGTTAAAATTTCGAGTCCCAGGTCGACAACAGTTCAGATCGTGCTGCCAAAGCCTTACAAGGGACCGCAGCGCCAACCAACACCCGAAATTACCCATTGGCTCAACGAGCACCGAATGGTTGAGCAATCGGTCGCTCGCATGGCAGGGACGTATGACCGAAAAGTTTCAAAAGAAAATAACGCCGAGCAGTTTCAAGATGAACCGGACAAGACGCTTGATTTATGGGATGTGTATCGGCCTGGTCGAAAAAAGTTTCCTGATCTGGCGCTCGAATCGCCCGCGACTGACGACGCGGCAATCGAGCCGTTGAAATAACAGCTTGCTCGCCGTATCGAATCGCGAGCCTTCATGGTCAGCCGAATCTACCAGCCAAAAGTCGCTGAGCCTTTCGGACCAAGCGACTGGCTTCGAATCAAGTGTTATTCGAACATTTTTCTTAGGATACAGTGTTGGGTCATGCGGCGCGCGATTGGCCTTTCTCTTCCAATTTTAGTGTAATGTTCTGTGAACTCCAGATGTTGACCCTCTTCAGAGATTCTAAAGTTAACCTCTACTATTTCTTGACCGATTTCTTCCAAAACCCCATCAGCATAAACACGCGTATGAATACTGGTCTTTAAACTCCTAATGTGCGCATGTGACACAAGTTTTGTTATTATTTGAAATTTCATGATATTTTCAGGCGAAATTCGCAACTCAGGAGCTATATATTTTTCTTCAACAGAGAAAAGTGGAAACAAAGAATGCGTCGCCCATTCTGAATTTACTCTTCGTTCCCAAAAAAAGTTCTTACCATCATCCATATTTAAGCGAACCACGTCTCCATTAATAAACTCACAATAGGTCCCAGAGGGATGTTCTGCTTGTTTCACCTCCCAGGGTTTTCCACTGAATTGCAAAAAAACTATGGCAGTGGAATCAGAAATGGACGCGTAAGAGATAGTTGATAGAACGCTTAGTATGAATATTGAATAGAATATTTTCTTCATCGATTCCTACCTTTTCTGTTCGAAACTTATAGAAGACCTTGCCATAATTTGTACAATTATTGACAATTTATAATTGAATTAATTTTTTCATCGCTGGTGTTTTGGCTATACAACACCCATTTATCTACCATTTCCAATTTAGATACAGAGCCATCGGAATTCTTGTTCACAGTCACAGTCTGCTCCCATCTCTTAAAAGCGAAAGCCTCAACCGATCTAGAAAAATAGACTGTTGGCTTTGCACCAATTGTCAAAATTGCCACATCAGCAGATATAATTGGATCTAAAAAACTATTTGCAGTTACACTGGAAACACTATTTTGGGAAGAAATGATATCTGCCATCTTGCCTAGGTCCATTGCCTTAGCCGAAGTTGATCCAAGGTCATTTGAGAATTGAATTTTGCAATTCATCACTTCTGATTTTGCTAACAATTTCTCCATAGTTTCCTTTTTTAACTTTAATATGTCTTGATAGCTGACCATAGGCACAATGCCCTCTGCGGAAGCAAATTTCGACATGGCTAACAGCAGGCACAACGTTACGGAAATGTTTAAATAGTTCACACTAACTCCTCAAATTAATTTGATTGATATGCTTTCCAACGGACTGTTTAGCAGAATTCCTTCAGCTCCAATAGATGTAAGTATTTTTGACAGGTAAAATGTGCACAAGAATCCAAAGGCACTGAAGCCGCCTCGTTGGTATCGGCTCTATGGCTATTTAATCGGCTCCCGCATTTCTGGCCATTTGCCGGCGTCATTTAGGACGCCGGAGGCCGATTTCGTGCTTGTTCGACGGTTCGATCGCGATTTTCGGTTCGGTCGATCCGCACGGGTTTGCGGTCAGGAACGCAAACAAAACCGATCTGGAGGCCAAGGTTCGTCGTGGCTGGCCCCATTTGAGGTGACCGGATGACCTCGCTCCCGACAAGCGACCGCCGGCTTCAGTGCCTTTGGGTTGATGATCAGATTTGCAAAGCCCACGCAAATTAAAAGAGTGGTGCCCATATTGCATTAATTACCGCTGGCGAGCTATTGCAACTGAAATGAAATCAATACG
>JALHOI010000085.1:7190-9528 GCA_022843085.1 Pseudobdellovibrionaceae bacterium | reverse complement strand
GAATCTACGTGAAATCCGTTTGCCGGGGCGTGCCATCGTGTGCCGAGTGCCGGGTTCGAATTGTTGAAGGCGACGCCAACACGTTTCAGCCGGTGGCGGCAGAACTGGCACTCATCGGTTCGGGTTGGTTCATCGATCGTCGGAGGCTTGCGTGTCAGCTGCAATGCCTTGGCGATGTCACGGTCGACATGTCCGAACAATTGGCGAAGCAACAGGGCCTCATCGGCGGTCGCAAAGCGAAGGCTGCGAAAGCTATAGGCGACCGCGTTGAAGATGAAACGGTTATCCGTGAGAGTTCAGCTGGCGGTGGGCGCGGCGCCGGACGCAGTCAAGGTCGTCGCAGCTCGGGCGACTCGGTGGATGATTCAGAAGATGGAGGCGGCGACAATTCTGACGAGCAATCCGATGCTCGTCAGCAAAACTCTCGCCCGGTACCGCCAAAGTCGACTGTTGTGATTGGCCAGTCGACATCGTCTGCTGGCAAAATTGAACCGGCCGGAAAAATTGAACCTCGGCCACCGGGTAGTAGGCCAATTGATAGTGAGCCTCAAGGTTCCGGTGCAGGATCGCGGGGAGGGCGCTCGCGCCGCGGTGGTCGCGGCCGTCGCTAATCTCTTTCAATAGTTTTTCGGGCTGTAAGGGTCGTCGGGATCAACCGGGCTTTTGCTTTCAACTGATGGCCCGCGTTTTTCTTTGACCAAAATTTCGGGCATTATTCCCGTAGCATAATAGTTTTTTAAAATTCTGTTTTTCATGTCGTCAGGTATATTTAACTGCTTAATTCTCTCGACGGCCGCGAGATCCTCGCCTCCGGTCGAGTTAAGAATGGCGATGACCTCTCGACCGTCGTTTGTGTTTCGCAGTTGCACAGTTTTTTTATTCGGATCCATTTGATGAGCGACCTCTTGAACGACACCATTTGCCCCATGATCGTGAGGCGCGGTGGTTTTTTCCGTCGAAGAATTTTTAATCTGCGCTTTCAGCCAGGCCTCTTTGTTTTCGGCGACGCGGATATAGTGGTTGCGGTCGTCACTGCGGCTAGGCGCCGAGGAGTTGTCAATCACGGGCGGTTTTCCTGCTGCTACGCCTCGAAGAGTTTCAAGAACTCCCAAAACGCCATGGTTGGCTTTTTCAGCGTGTCTTTGAATTTCATCGGGCGGCATGCCCGGATGCGCTCTTCTCAGGCGCATCGCCTCGATTGACGTCGAAAGGTGGCCGAGGCCGCCTTGTTTTTTCATCATTCCGTCGAGCGCGAAAAGTGAGCCGCCAAGACTTGCGAGGCCCAGAAATAAGAACAGCGCGATTTTCTTTAAATGACGCATTTGGGTCCACCTTGTTAGAACTCTATCGGCTACCCTGGGTCGAAGATTCAGGTCTTCTCAATTTGGCACACGACGCCGACACTTCTGTGACACGTGGTCGGTTTTTTTTATCAGGATGGAGTTCTGCGAATGAAAAAAGTGATTATTCTTCGTCATGGTGAAAGTGTTTGGAACAAAGAAAACCGATTCACAGGCTGGATGGATGTCGAGCTTTCGCCACTGGGTCGGGAAGAGGCAGTCCGTTGCGGGCGAGTTTTAAAAACTGAGGGCTTTGAATTTGATCTTGCGTTTACGTCGATGCTTAAGCGCGCAATCCATACACTCGATGCGGTTTTAAGTGAGGTCAATACTCCTTGGTTGCCAGTTGAAAAGTCGTGGCGGCTTAACGAGCGGCACTACGGCTCGTTGACTGGACTCAACAAAGCGGAGACCGCTGCAAAGCACGGCGATGAACAGGTGAAGATTTGGCGTCGAAGTTACGCGACTCCTCCGCCACCGCTGGCGAAAGATTCGCGCGAACACCCATCGCGTGACCGAAGATATAAAGATGTTCCGCGCGAACTTTTGCCTGATAGCGAGGCTCTGAAACAAACAGTCGAACGCGTTTTGCCATACTGGAACGAACGACTTGCGCCGCTAATTAAGGCCGACCAGAGACTTGTGATTGCGGCTCACGGAAACTCTATCCGCGCGCTCCTTAAACATCTCGAAGGCCTAAGCGAAGAGGCCATCTTAGAAGTGAACATTCCAACCGCTGTGCCGCTCGAAGTTGTACTCTCGGATGATATGAAGTTTGTTTCGAAACGTTATCTGGGTGATCCTGATGAAATCGCGAAGGCGACCCACGCCGTAGCTAATCAGGCAAAAGTTCAGACCGGACGTGCGACATGACGTCAATGCTCTCTCGCCCTCGCCGAAACCGAGCGAGTTCAGCTGTCCGATCACTTGTGCGCGAAACAACGCTCTCGCCTGCAAATTTCATTTTACCGTTGTTCGTGACTGACGGAAAGGGTGTC
>JALHOI010000085.1:3385-7180 GCA_022843085.1 Pseudobdellovibrionaceae bacterium | reverse complement strand
GATCCTCGCTATGCCTGGAGTTGCTCGACATTCCGTCGATCGCTTGGTTGTTGAGGTAAAAAAAGCGGCGGCCGCAGGAATTCCGGCAGTCGCATTGTTTCCAAAAATTCCAGATTCATCGAAAGACGCCTTCGCTAAAGAATCGACAAATCGTGACGGGCTTTTGCCTCGGGCCGTTCGTGCGTTAAAGGACGCCTGCCCCGAAATGTTAGTCATTACCGATGTTGCGATGGACCCCTACTCGAGTGACGGGCACGACGGACTCGTCAAAGACGGCCGAATTTTAAATGACGAAACGCTACCGATTCTTGCTGCGATGGCTCTCTGCCAAGCTGAAGCTGGCGCTGACTGGGTGGCTCCGAGTGACATGATGGACGGTCGCGTAGGTTACGTGCGCCGTGAACTCGATCGCGCCGGATTCTCGGATCGCGGGATTCTCGCGTACACGGCGAAGTACGCGTCTGCGTTTTATGGTCCATTTCGGCAAGCGCTAGATTCGGCTCCTCGCGCGGGTGACAAAAAGACCTATCAGATGGATCCAGCGAACCGTCGTGAAGCGATAAGAGAAGCTTTGCTGGATGTCAGCGAAGGTGCAGACGTCATCATGGTAAAGCCCGCTTTGGCGTATCTCGACGTCATAGGTGAGTTGCGCCGCAAGGTGAACGTGCCGATCGCGGCCTACCAAGTCAGCGGCGAATTCGCGATGATCAAGGCTGCTGGTGAGCGCGGTTGGCTTGATGCAGACCTTGCCATGATGGAAGCCTTGGTCGCCATTCGGCGGGCTGGAGCTGACATGATTCTTAGTTACTTCGCGATCGACGCATGCCGAATTCTTAAGAGTTAACGGTAAGTTAACCTGGTCCCACGCCGGGCACATTTAGCTTTAAGCGGCTAAGAATTACAACACTACGCGTTAACGGCAGAGAGACCTGAGAACCTTTAATCATAACCAATTTGCGTGGTGTTTCGGACACATACACTAAATTGGAGGCACTTTTTCGGCAAATTCTTACACGCGTATTAAGGTGGTCAAGAGTGTGCTATAAGCTGAGCTTTGCATTTAGAGCTAGAGCTTGAAGGAGCGCATCTTGAGCACCGAATCACATACAGAATCACACACAGAATTAAATTCAGACACCGTCACCGCCAACAACCTGAGCAGTAATCTCGAGGCCGATCACGCCGCAGAACTGAGCTCTGAAGCTCCTGGATTAAAATCGTCCCCAAAAAATTCTGAAGCTGTAGGTCGTAAAGAAGACCTCGATCTCGATGATGATTCGGATCTCGGCGATGAGGTCGATTCTCGTTCGTCGATGGCGAGATCGCAGTGGAGCGCTTCAGACATGGACGACGAACAAGATGAACTTCTTGGTTCAGATCTTCGCGCTGATTCGGCCACTCTCGACGGGGGACTCGATAAATCGGGTGATACAAAACGTCGGGGTATGGAAGATGAGTCAGAAGAAGATGATGTCGACCTAGATCAGATCGAAGACATCTTGGCTTTGCCCGAAGAGCAATTTCCGCGTTTCACACTCGCGAAAAACAAAGCTCGCTTTCTTCGAATGGTGAGCTGGTACAAAAACAAAAAAGAGTGGCTTGAAGTCGCACCGATTTCTGGTGTCTCGAAGCTTTTCAAACAGCAAACTAAAGAACTTGTCGGCATTCGCGCTTCCAAGCTCGATTACGAGATGGAGCTCGAGACGGGGACTTTGACTCCGTCGCAGCGATCGTACCGCCGCGACGAACTGAAGATGTGCAAAGTTCACGAGAAGATGGCGGTCAACTTGATCGCGCGCATGCAGGTCAAAATCAAATCTGGCCGCAGATAAGTATCGCGAGCGACAGTACTCACGAACGTTATTAAAAACCACGCCGAGATCTGCGTGGTTTTTTTTGGCGCGCGAGGTACCAGGTACCCGGCTCAGGGTACCTGGTACCCTAAGCCGGGTACCAGGTACCCCAATCGCCTGTCTAAAACTATGACAGTGAGGTGAGTTTCGTCTCAGGTTTGGCACACTTGCGGGGGTGTCTCAAAAAGGGGAATTTTTTTCCTCTTCGGGGCTCAGTTTCTCAGAAAGAAGCGCCGATAGGTATTTTGTGAGGCGGTTTGCGCCTCTCAAAGATACGCAAAGCGGAGGTCTATTAATGGTACGTTCGTCGGTTATTGTCGTTTCAGACGACCAACTTCTGATTCAGAAAGCTCACCAGTTTGGAATGGTGAACAGTGTAACGGTGAAAGTTATGACACCGGCTGAATACGAAGCTTCAACTCACAAAGGCGAGGTTCCAAGTCTCGTAGCGGGCAACGGCCAATCGGAATCAACTTCGATGGCAAAAGTCCTCCCATTTCCGGGCACGGTTGGTTTTACAGGTGGCGATGCTCGTCGCTCGGTTTCGACCATTGACCAACTTGAAAGCGTTGCGATCGAATCTGCGATCACAGCTTTTAAAGGTAACTTGACTGAAGCGGCGAAGGCGCTCGGCATCGGCCGCGCGACTCTCTACCGTAAGGTGAAGGCCTACAATCTTGACCCCGCGACAGCTCGCAAGAAAAAAGCAGCTTAAACTTAATTTTGGGACTTCCTGTGAACCGCCAACGCGTGTTCTCGAAAATGACGATGTTCTTCGGAGCATCGTCATTTTTATTTTTCGCAGCGGTCGCATTCAAGGGTGCCGAACGAGCAGGACTTCAAACTGCATTCGAAAGTATCTGCTCGCGCATCGCCGTCGAGTACGTAAAAAACGAAGATCCGAAAGTTCAAAGCTTTATTGAAACTTGTCATCGTGAGGCCAACCGCGAAGTCTCACGGGCGATGAGTGGTGACTTCGGCGATGATTCACGCCGCGCCTTGATCGCAATTGTCAACGAGCGCTTAAGCGCGCTTCGCATTTCGCACCTATCTGCGTACGCGCCAGACGAAACGAATTCAATGTGGACGGGCGAAGCCGTTGATACCGGAGCCCGCGCAAGACTCGTCGACGGTGAAATTGTCGTCACGAGAACAATTGTAGGTTCGCCTGCCGCACGGGCCGGGGTTCGGCGAGGAGACCTGGTCGTTGCAGTCGATGGGATTCCGATTTCTGACGTCTACGATCTCGAGCGAACGAGCGGAGTTTGGGAAATCTTGCGTCCTGATGAGACACGCGTTTTTCTTCCGGTCGCGGCCGCGGTTGTCCAAGATCAGATCACTCCTCACTGGCTGACGTCTCAAGAGCAGCCCGGCATGAGAGTTTTAAAAATTCCATCGTTTCTGCCGCAAGCATTCGATACCGATGAATGGCCAAAAATTCGCGACGAGATTACGAACCTGCGCTCAAGCACTGAACGACTCATCATTGATGTTCGTGGCAATCCGGGTGGAAGCTTTCCTGCGATGCTGCGGGTTCTTGGAGCCTTAAAGTGCGACCGGGGTCTTGTCGGTTGGATCTATCGTGGCGAACCGCCTCAGCTTGAGAAAAACGCCGTCGGCGATTTTCAATCTTACGAGATGCGCGATGCTCTTGATGCTGAACCTCAGCTCGAGCTTTTAAAAAAGAACGGGGCTATCGCGCTTGTGCCATTTCAAAAAGGTCCGTGTTTTGAAGGTCAGGTCGGAGTTCTAATTGATCAAGCGACGGGGTCAGTCGCCGAGATTTTTGCACAAGCGATGAAAGAGCGCCCGCGCACAACGATCGGTGGTTGGCGCAGTTCGGGTCATGTTGTGATGGCCCGGTGGTTTCAAATTTCTGGCCTAAGTGCTGACTATACGATTTCGGTTCCAGTTGCTCATTATCGCTCGGCGAAAGTCGAGG
>JALHOI010000085.1:0-3375 GCA_022843085.1 Pseudobdellovibrionaceae bacterium | reverse complement strand
GAGATGAGCTTGAGGCGCGGGTCGTTTCTCCCGATCAGTTACTCACGGAAAAGTTGAAGCGTTGGCGCAGTCCTCGAGATCCATGGATTGCCGATCTGATGCGCGCTGTCTCACTTTGAGACGAATGCTTGAGTGGTGTCTACGAAGTCGACGCGTGTCGAGCCTTGATCGGCACATCTTCGCTTCGTGTTTTTTAGATCGCTTCAGGGACGAATCAAAGTGACTCATCTCGGAACGTCCCGTGCACAGTCTCTCTGCTGTAGCGGCCAACTGATGTTGCGGGAATGAATGAGTGAGGGAGGAATTTATGAGTTCGAACGACAAGAAAGACAAGAAGAACGAATCGCGCAAGGTGATTGATTTGACCGAGCGAATCGAAGCGCGGAAGTCGGCGAACGGCCCCCTTGAGAAAATCAAAGCTATGAAGGTTCGTCTCGACCTTGAGCAGGCTAAGATTGCAATTCCGGCATCGCTGCTGTCGATTGTTGTCGTGGTGACTTTAGCGAATTCAAAGCTTTTAAACGCACCCGACGCTGTACAAACTCGCGAACTCGCGTCTCAAGGTGTTTCTGGACAATCGCGAGGAATCGCGTCGATTCAATCGGGAACTTCGCAGAACGAAGACGAACTTGTCAGAGCCATGTCGACTAAAACACTCGCTGAAATTGCAGCGGTAGGGCGCAAGCCTTCGGCGCTAGAGAAATTAAGTCTCGAAACACTCGAGGGCAAATATGCGGTTCGCATGAATGAATCGCAGAAAATTTCGGAGATCGAGATTTCAGCGACGCAGATCGCAAATCCAGTCGCATTTGATTCGAAATTTATCGAATCCAACCGCGCGTGGATGCCGGTGACCTATGACAAAAGCATTCGGGTACAAAATACTGAAAGCGATTCTGGTGCACGTCAGACCTATCACCTTGTAAATTCACTCTCGATGCCCGTAGCTCGAGTCGACGTAAGTCTAGACACTGAAGGTCGTCTTCTCGCGCTGAAAGTGATTCCGACGACGGTGGCTGAAGCCAAATAGCAGAGACCCGACTTCGGGCCATCAACTGATTTATTGAGAAAGCGCGGTGTTCGAACCGCGCTTTTTTTCTTTTGGGCACTCCTTGGTCTTCCGATAGAGCCATATGGTTTTGGACAATCCGTTCGAGCAAAAGCCAGTTGAAAAAAATGATCGTGGCGCTTCGAACGCAGGCACTGCACTTCCGCTCGATCGACTTGCCGCGCACGTCGCTGATCTGGTCTTGCTTGCGCCGATCATGGCCCTTGCGATGGCCCCATTTCGCCGCGCTGTCATGGAGGCGAAGCTTCTCGACAACAGCTTCGATTCTGACTTCGCATTTTTGCAAGGGCTTGTTGCGGCGATTGCGGTAGGTGTCGTTTGGGAAACTTTCTTCATTTCAATGTGGGGGACGAGCCCCGGCCGCGCCATCTTCGGCATTCGTGTCGTCGACATTTGGAGTGGAACAAAACCTCGCCCTTTTCACGCGTTTCTTCGGGCACTCACGTGGTGGGGAAGTGCCGTGTTTCTTGGGGCTCCATTCTTCGGAGTTTACGGAAACGTCAAGCGACGACCGCTGCATGATCGTGTTGCAGACACAGAAGTTCGGTCACGAAACACTCGTCGGCAGTCAGCTCCACCAAGAATTAGCGAACTCGCGGCGGGGTCACTCTTTGCGACGGGCGCGATTTTTTTCGCAACTTTAATATTTACGAGCCAAGCCGTTGTTTTAAAAGAGCACGCCCGGCTTGCTGACGCGAAAGAAATTCCGAGGCTTTGCGAGGATGTGACAACGGCTGTGGCCGGCTGGGAGGGCGAATCTAAGCCAACCCGTATCTCGGTCGCCCTAAGCTTAAGTGCCTCGGGTGTTGTCGATACGAACTGTCTCGACATTGAGGCCGAGTATGCCTTGTGGAATAACCAAGGCCGATTGCTGGGGTATTTCGCAAAGGGCATGATTCATTATGGTAGTGACGGCGAAGAGTCCGAGAAGTACTTCGCAAAAGTCTGCGATCTTGAGCCGGAATCAGATTCGTGTCGAATGGTTGGTTGGTACCGAGAGCTTTCGATGACATCGGACGGCGAGTCCGAAGCTGATATCAACCAGAATGTCGATGTGGTCGAGTCGCTCGAGAAGTTAGCGCGCACACTGATTCCTTCTGAAGGTCGAAAGGCGCGAACTTCATCTCCCGAATGGTTGCGGCTGTTTGTACTTCGCGAGTTGTTTGTTCAAAAGGGTGACCCCTCGCTGATTCTGCAGTTAACCCAAGAGGCCGCAAGGCACGAAGCGGTTGGCGCTAAGCTTGTCGAATACCGAGCGCGAGTGTTGTGGCGCCTCGATCAAAAAAAAGAAGCCAAGGCGACGGTTTTTACCTCGGTCGATGCACTGCCCCGGCATCAGCGCGTTGTGCTGACATCATGGCTTTGCAGTCGAGAGCTTTACGAATCGTCATGTTCAGCTGATGCCTCGCGCGCCTGTGAGATGATGGAGAAAAGTGCGGACGTGGCGAGCGGCGATACCACGGCGCCTTCTTTTGTTGTCGCGTCACTTCGAAATGCGGAATGCCGAATCGAAAGAGGCCGCGGCACAACGGGCGCCTTCACGAATCTCGCGAAGCACGCCGAAGATCCAAGCGGCCGCAAGCTCGTTGAGTCGGTGAGGCTCTTGAGAACACAAGACCGGGCGACCGGTTTGGCCGGACTCAGAGAACTCGCATCGACAGACTCAAGTGAAGGTACTGAAGAAGAAATTTTTGTCACCGAGGCGAACATTCGCCTGGTCGAGGAGCTGGCGAAGCGACCACGAAATGACCGGCTCGCGACGAAAGAAATCAATGAGCTTCGTGAGAGATGGTTTCAATCGCGCGGAGCCAAGCGCTACGCCGACTGGGGTAGGGCCTTATTTGAAGCGCTGTCGCGACGTGAAGACTGGAGTAAGGCAGCCGAAGTCGGAGTCTTGCTTGCGGGCGAGGTTGAGACCGATCGTCGACTTCAGACGCGTATCGCAGTTGCAGCATGGAAAGCTGGTAAACAGCAATTGGCGTCTGAGCTTGTCGAGCAGCTTGAACGTTCGCGGTTTCCAGCGAGCCTTGATCCGGCGACTTTGAAAAGTGCAGAGAACGAAACGCTAGATCGGATTCGCCGCTCGGGGCGGCGTCGTTGATTTTCCCTCTTCTTCGCGGACTTCTTTGGTTTCACCGTGCGCCCATCACTTGGATACTCGTTGCGCTTAACTGTTCGGTTTTCGCCGTGACATTTCCGGCCTACCAAGCGGCTGATCAAGTCATCGAGGATATTCTTGATGACGAATCGTTTGTGGCGACCAACGGGCTTCTGTTTGCTGTTACTTATGATCCGAAGCGTGAGCC
>JALHOI010000084.1 GCA_022843085.1 Pseudobdellovibrionaceae bacterium | reverse complement strand
CAAGATCCAGGAAGCTTACAACGAGAAGCACGGCATCACTCCAGCGACGATCAAAAAGCGAATTCGCGAATCGCTTCTTGATATTTACGGCGAAAGTGCCACGCCGGCGCCACAACCGATGGGCCGAGGCCGCGGAAGTGGCGTCGGAAAGTCGAAGGTCGCCTCGCCCGAAAACGTATACCGCGTTGCAAATGAGGGGATGGATCCGAAGACCCTCGCCAAGGAAGTCGAACGTCTTCGAAAGAAGATGAAAAAGTACGCCGAAAGTCTGCAGTTTGAAGACGCGGCCAAAGTTCGCGACGAAGTGAAGCGGCTGCAAATGGTACAGCTTTCGTTACTTGATGGGGACACCGATAGGGCCAACGATGCCGCTTTGAGTGGTGAGCTTGAGGGCCTGGTTCAGAACCCCTCTCAAGGGCAAGGAGGCACGGAAGTTGTCGTTGGCACTGAGTCGAGGAAATCAAGCGAAGAGCCGGCCGCAAATCCGGCGGCCTCGAGTTCGAAGCGCGCCGTTAGATCGAAGTGAGATCTTAAAGGCCGAGCTTAGTGAGCCTTTTTAGAAGTCGTGGTGACTTCGACTTCACTTACGAAGTTCGATGAAGCCTCGCAGTCAAAGTCTTCGCATTGAACTGCTTGAATGGCGTTGACGGCTTTGATTGCATCGATTGTGAAGGTCTTTTCCTGAATGCCTTCGGCGTCTTCATCATAAGTCAGGGCGACGACTTGGTAGATGCCACCTGAGACGCGCTTTGCCGATTGTACACTCAGAACACTTGCGATTTTAAATGTTGCATGGGTCGTGAACATTTCTCCCTTTGCGTAAAGTGTCAGATAGACATTCATTGTCGGGCTAAGATCAGTACTGCCGCCGAGGTCTTCGACTGCGACCGACACTTGCAGGCCGGGCTTTTGAACGAGTGGAAACACATCTGTAACCTGCACGAGACTGACCTTCACGTCTGCACTTGCGACCGTTTTCGCGCTTGCGCTGGCTGTGACCGCAGTGACGACGATAAAGGCCAGTAGGACTGCTTTAATCATTTGTAATTCCTTGGTTAGAGTTCGGACCTGCTTCGTGAACTACCGTGTGGATCGGTTACAATCTAACTTTCAGCTTTGGATTTACAAATCTCCCCGGTTTTCAGATCGAAACGGCCGGCGAAAGCGGAAGAGGGTGAAAAAGAGTTGGTATGAAATTGGGCGTTGCGAGAATTTGTGCTATTGCCAGCCGCTTTTTAGCGGTGATTTGTCTTAGAAAAGCGTGTGATTCATCGGTGACCCTTTTTGTCTCTCGAAGACCATTTGCGCATCTCGAATTGGGTGGGGGCATTAGCAAACTCTTAGTGAACGAACCTTAAGAATTTTTGTAAACTGCCAGCCTGCATGAGGTTTGGTCGTCAGGACTTCAAAATTGTCGTATTTGCCGTTGGGTTCGTAGCTTGCCTCCTTGCGCCGCCGCGGTCCAACGCAAATGCGTTTGGGCACTCGAAAGTCGGACTTGAGTTCGAGTACGAAGCAACTCGGCCGTCGACCCGAAAAGAAGATGTGACCAACCACCAACTTCTCTTGGGTTTTGCTCGAGAGCAATTCGGAGGCAGCAAGGTTCGGGTCGAGCCTTGGGCGAAGTACATGAATGCGACTGGAAGCTGGATGGCGGGATTCAAAGACGCCCAGGGGCGAAAGTGGTTTGTGGTTCCCGAGAAAATGAATGGTGAGAAGTTTGATGGCTTCGAACTTATCACGCCGCCTCTTGAATCTGAGGTGGATGTCGAAAAGCTTAGACGCCTGGTCGCAGAGATCAAAAATTCGGGCAGGTTTCGAGCGGGATACAGTTCGTCGACGCACTTCACCTACGATGTCAGCCACTTGGTCGGTCCGATTTCGGGAGATCCGAATTTTGAATCTCGAAACATCGCCGAGTTCGTCGACGTCATCTTGTTTCTCGAATCGAACATCAAGTCGTTTTACAATCTCGTTGAACCAGAGCGCTACGGCCATGTGGTGAATCGGTATGCGGTGCCGCTCGGCGTGAACCAGAAAGAGCTTCTGAGCGAGCTGGCTCAACTGCCGCGTGGAGCCCGCACCTTTGGTCGGGTGCGCGATATATTTCGTAAGTACGAGCGAGTCGAAACCGCACTCTTTTTTGGTGACGAGGTGCAGGCCTGGAAGAACCGGGCCTTCAACTACGCTAAGATATTTGGCCTGGGGCAATTCAAAGGAGCGCAACTTCCAGTCATCGAGGCGCGCATCGCGGATTTGATTGAAGACCCGGTCAAGCTCTCATTTGTCGGCGAGCTTTTCTCGCAAGCGATTGCGGTCGGTTCTAAAACCCCTGCGTTCGAGTTTCGCGACCCATTTCCCGGCGTAAAGTCTTTCGTGAACGATTCACCCGGGCACTTCAGTCTCGACGAACTGATTCGGAATAATCATCCCGACCGGGCCACCGCCTTTCTCGGAAAGCTGGGTATTTCTCGACCGTTTAAAGGTGGTCGTTGCGAAGGACTTTTTGCTGCGACAGGGTCGTGAAGCGTTGCCCGTCGGGGCCGACCGTGAGAGCCTTCTCAAACAGTGAGCGAAAAAACAGCTTATCAAATCATTGAGGAACTCAAAGAGAAGGTGCGGGACTTTCCGCAGCTTCCCGGCGTTTACCTCATGAAAAACGCGAACGAAAAAATTATTTACGTCGGTAAAGCAAAGAGCCTGAGATCGCGGGTTCGCAGCTATCTCAACGATTCGGCCGACCACTCTCCAAAAACTCGTTTTCTCGTTCGCAATATCCGATCGATCGATACGATTCTGACAAAGACGGAAGTTGAGGCATTTCTTCTTGAAGCGTCGCTCATCAAAAAACATCGACCGCGCTACAACATTCGCCTGAAGGATGACAAAAGTTATCCTTACATTCGAGTTTCGATGGCCGACGCATTTCCTCGAGTTTACCTGGCTCGAAAAGTGAAAAAAGATGGCGCCCTCTATTTCGGGCCGTACACCAGCGGCAGCGCTGTCTGGGGAACCATAAAGTTTTTGAATCGAACTTTTCTAATTCGCGATTGCAAAGATGCGTTCTTCGCTACGCGTAAGCGACCCTGCATGACTCATCAAATCGGACGTTGCAAGGCTCCATGCGTGCAGCTCGTCGCGAAAGAAGAGTACGACGAAGATATTAAGCAAGCCATTCAGTTTCTGCGAGGTCGAGATAAACAAATTGTTCGCGACCTGACAAAACGAATGAAAGACGCTTCGGTTGACGAACGTTTCGAGGCGGCCGCTCGATTTCGCGACTCGATCGAAGCGGTTCGCGCCGTGCTCGAGCGTCAAGCGATGGTCAACGACACCTCGGATCTCGATCAAGATGTCGTCGGCTACTTTGGTGACGAACGTGGAACTCTTGTCGAGACTATCCACATTCGATCGGGGCGCGTGATCGGCAACAAGGGTCACTTTCTTCCTCTGCTCGACTCAAACTCTGTCGACGAGGATGTTCGCGAGTGGCTCGTCTCGTATTTAAACCAGTATTATGATGAGGCGCTCATTCCCGACGAGCTTTTGCTGCCGACGGATCTGGGTCGCGAGATCACAGATCTCATCGCCGCCGTTTTTGAAGAACGAAGCGGACGTAAAATTCGAATTCGATTTCCGACCGATTCAAACGGCCATCGTCTTCTTGAAATGGCGAACGCAAACGCGAAAGAACACTTTGCCGGCCACGTCGACAAATCCGAGGCGAAAAAGAGAGGGCTGGTGGAGATTCAGGAACGATTGAACCTTCCAAGTCTTCCGCTGCGTATCGAGTGTTTCGATATTTCGACGTTTCAGGGCGCAGAGACGGTTGCAAGTCAGGTTGTCTTTGAAGATGGCGTACCCAATAAAGATCAGTACCGCCGCTACAAAATTAAGACGGTTATTGGGACAAATGATTTCGAGTCTATGCGCGAGGTACTGACACGGCGGTTTGCCCACGATGAACTTGATGTTCCCGATCTCGTGGTCATCGACGGAGGAAAAGGCCAACTTGGAATCGCCATGGAAGTATTCAAGGAAATGAATTTGACTGGCATGCCAGTAGTTGGCCTTGCGAAAGCCCGCACGGATTCTGATTTTAAGTCGAGCGAAGTGCGCACAACAGAAGAAAGATTTTTTCTTCCCGGCAGGCAAAATCCTGTGCTGTTCAAGCCTGGTAGCGAGGCTTTTCGAATTCTTGTCGGAATCCGAGATGAAGCTCACCGCTTTGCTATTACTTACCACCGTCGCCTGCGCGAATCGACCTCGCTTGAAAGTGAGCTTGATCAGATAACAGGGCTTGGTCCTATAAAAAAGAAGGCGTTGCTCGCGCGGTTTCAGTCGGTCGATGCGATTCGCGCAGCCGACGTTTCAGATATCGCCGCCGTGAAGGGATTTAATCTCTCGTCTGCAGAAGACTTGGTACAAGAGCTAGCAAAAGAACGTTCGGGCGAGAATTCCGACGACTCGGCTGTTTAAAACTTCGGCACGAGGATGTTTCAAATTTTCCAACCTTGATCGACATGGTACGGCTTTGGCTGTCGGGCACCATGAAACAATTCACGGCACAGTGGCCGAAAATGCGTCCCCTTATTGGTTTGAAAGTGACTCAAGTTGTTGCGCCGTTGGTCGGGTCTTTGCTCAACATGCGGCTTTGATCGAGCGACAGTGTGGAAGTTGATGAGGTTTTTGTGACAAATTTGGGCCGGAATCTTTGTGTGGCAATTCTATTTCTCGCGACTCTGAGTGCGGCGGCTTTAGCCAGTGCGGAATCGACGGACTCGCAAATCGACTCGCAAACGGACCCGCAAGTTGAGGATTACCTGGCGCGCGGCGGCGTTGTCGTCACAGTCGGTACAGCGACGCTCGCGTCGGGATCGCTCTGGTCTGGGTTTGGTCAAATGGGCGAGCTTCGCAGTCGCGATCGCGTGAAAACCATGGGTCAATTCGTCGCCGACGACGCAACTCTTTCTCAACGGGTCATGATGGGAGCTCGGCCGGGGGATATTATTCGAATTGAATTTATGCCCACGTCTCGAGAGGCAATGTCGCGTGCGGTCGTTGAAATGGATGAGTTCGTTAAACTTTGGGAAGCCGAAGTAACTTATCTTGAAGAGCAGAGGGCGAAACTCGCCGACGAAAACGAAGACAACAGACGAAAATCCCCCAGTAGCGAGAAGCTTCGAAAGACGAGCCTTCTACGAAATGATTTAGCCGATCTCGAACGACAGCTTACGACGGCTCACAAGCGTGCAAACTTTGCACGTGCACAGAAGTTGATGCTCGGGGCCAACGACGGCTCGTCACGCGCGCGGGGGGGTGTTTTCAGACCTTCGATATTGCGTTTTGATTTACCGGTCCACCACACCATGCCGATATCTGTCGATGCCGCACTTTCAAAAGTTCTTAATCTTGACGAATCGGCGAGAGCGCGTAGCTTTCCGCCGAATGTTCGCATCGTCCGATTTGAATCACAGAATACGAATTTTTCTCAAGCCGCGCTTAAAAGCTCGCGCCGTGGGATGATTGGATTTGCTGCAGGGCTTGCGATTATGCTTGAGGAAATAACGATCGGTGTGATCAGCAATCAGATGACCGATGTCGCCAACAAGCACTTCAAGCCAGAGATTCGAACCGAGCCGACCGCGTCGCCATCCGGCAACAACTAGGTACGGGAAAAGCGCAACTGTTACTGCAACGAATGAGTTTTGGTTCGAAGCGAAATGTGACAGCTGCCGCAGCGTGCGTCTTCTTCAATCGTCAAATTGAAATGATCGAGTTTATGCGAAAACGAAAGCTCAGAACCGCATAGGCAGCAGTGGTTTTGGTCGTGCATGAACTCTTGAATCGCTGACAGCCGATCGTCAACGTCAGGGTTCATATCGCTGTAAGTCTCGGTGAATGGCTTGATGCGATCCATGATGCGCTCCGTCCGATTAGGTGTCTGAAGGCTTTTCGGTGAAGCGCCAAGTTTCTTAACGGGAAAAATTTGCCGGGCCGGTCGATCGGGGTTAGCTTGGTCGAAATGATTTTGGAAACGGTCGAACGTTATTTTACTCGTGTTCTTGGCGTGCACACGGTGCCTTTTCAGGCTGCTTCTGGTCTTGAGAATTCATCATCGTTACCCAGCGATGCGTCGTCGACGCGCGCTGCGATTTTACTTTTAGATGTTCGAGACGAAGATGCGGTTGCGACGGCTTCGCTTGAGGCGATGGGAGCCCGGCTGCTCGAGGCCCTGAGGTTTGAGTGGCTGAAGAAGTCGGCTGATTTTTTACCAGAGTTTGAATGGGTTCGCGCAACTCCAGACGAATGGCGAAACGCCGCCGTTGACGGTGGGCGTAGAACAAAGCTCGTTATTGCTTGTGGCGCCCGTGATGTTCATCAGACTCCACCGAACGTACTGCACGTTCCGAGTTTGACCGAGATGCAAGCCAGTCCGGTTATCAAACGCGAGGCTTGGCGGATGATTCAGCGACGTATCGCCGAAACAGACTGAAGAGTGAGCTAATCGACGCTAGCACTGCGCATCAACCCTTGGTCCTGTTGCTCGTGGGTCCGATTGTAGGCCCATGATAGGCCCGTCGAAATTCAGACTCATTCTTGTCTCGCTAGCTTTTGCACTCACACTTCTTCTTTCGCTGACATTTGCACCAAGGCTTCCAGCCTCGGCGCCCGCAACCGAAAGTTCATGCACGTCAGAGGTCGTTATCGATGGTGCGATATCAACGGCGACCTTCGATTTTGTTGAACGAGCAACCAAACGTTCGATTCGTGATTCGTGCGCATCGATTCTCTTCACGATCAACACACCCGGTGGCAGCCTTCAGACAACTCGAATGATCGTTGAAAAAATACTCGCAAGTCCGATTCCTGTGCTTTGTTTGGTTTCGCCTGAAGGTGGGCACGCTGGAAGTGCGGGCGCGCTCATCATGCTGGCTTGTCACGTCTCTGGGATGCTACCAGCGACCAATGTTGGCGCTGCGACGCCGATCGCGGGCAACGGGGCTTCTTTAGGCGACGACTTGCGAAAAAAAGTTGTTGAAGACACCAAGAGCTGGGCGATGAGTCTGGCGAAAAAACGCGGTCGTTCAACCACATTCGCCGAAAAAATTATCACCGAATCTAAATCTTATGACGCCGACGAGGCCCTGAAGCTTGGCGGAGTCGACATCGTCGCAAAATCAATTCCCGACTTTCTCAAACAGGCGCGCGGTCGTGAAGTTTTGGTGGCTACGAGTATTGAGGGTGACGGTGGGAATCGCATCAAAGTTGAAACGGGGCCGGTCGTTGCGATCGAGAAAGATTGGCGCGAAGGGTTGCTTTCAATTTTAACTGACCCCGAGTTTTCCTATCTGTTGTTTATGGCAGCCCTTGGCCTCTTATATTTTGAAATCACGCACGCCGGTGCAATCGCGCCTGGTGTAGCCGGAGCTCTTATGCTCATGACGTCGTTGGTCTCGTTTCAGAAGCTCGACGTCTCGTGGGGTGGTGTCGGTCTCATTGTTTTGGGTATCGTGTTTCTCATTGCTGAAGCTTTTGTTCCGAGTTTCGGTGCCCTCGGCATTGGCGGTATCATTGCCCTGGGTGTCGGAAGTGTTTTTTTGTATGACCCTGCGAACGGCGGTTTAAGTTTAAGCCTTTGGCTCTCTTTGGGGGTTCCCCTAACTTTAGGAATTTCTTTGCTCGCCTTAGCCCTCTGGATTTTTCGTTCCCGTCGCACGGTGCGAGGAAACGAAAGTGTCAGCGAACGGGGTGTTGTCGACCAGGTCGTTTTGGTTGAGGCGGTGGACGCAAATCCACTTTTCGGGACGGTGACCGTGCGCGGAGAAATTTGGTCGATAGAATCCGATCAAACGCTCGTCGTCGGAGATCGCGTGCGTGTGATTGCAATAAATGGTTTGAAGCTAAAGGTTCAGCAACAGAAATAGAGGTACGTGTGGAAATGTTTTTGATTTTTATTTTGATCTTTGCGCTCTTCATTGCAGCGTCGGCCGTCAAAATCCTGAATGAGTGGGAAAAAGGCGTCGTTCTGCGACTCGGTCGCAGCGTTGGTATACGCGGTCCGGGACTCGTATTTGTGATTCCGTTCATTGAGCGGATCTTTCGGGTCGATCTTCGTACGGTGACGATGGACGTACCGTCTCAAGACGTGATCACGCGCGACAATATTTCGCTGAAGGTCAACGCTGTCGTGTATTTTCGCGTAGTCAACGCTGAGTCTGCAATTTCAAGTGTCGCTGATTATCTTTACGCCACAAGCCAGCTGGCGCAGACGACGCTTCGGTCGGTGCTCGGGCAGTTTCAGATGGATGAGATTCTCGAACAGCGCGACAAGATCAATCACCGCCTTCAAGAGCTGATCGATAAACAAACCGAGCCCTGGGGCGTGAAGGTCACACTGGTCGAAGTAAAAAATATCGATTTGCCAAAAGAGATGCAGTCGGCGATGGCTCGTCAAGCCGAAGCCGAGCGCGAGCGTCGTGCAAAATTGATCTCGGCCGAAGGTGAATTGCAGCGCTCTGAGATTCTTGCAGAGGCATCGACGAAACTTGCAGTGTCCCCGAATGCGATTCAGCTTGCTTACCTACAGACGTTAACTGAGATGGCCGGTAAAGAGGGAACACGAACTATTGTGTTTCCAGTGCCGATCGATCTTCTGCGTGGGTTGCTCGGAAAATAGATTTGAAGTTTATCCTTGGGGTGTTCTTCAGTCTGCTCTGCGAACCGGTTTTCGCAAGTCCAGTTGGGCCGGGCGAGGTCTCGGTGCGTCTTCGCCCGCTGAAAGGTGTAGTCTCGGTCGCCGGCACTGATCTCAAATTGCTCTCGTCAAGTTCGAGGCAGAGTGTCTCGGTGCTCGAGCTTAAGGGTTTTTCGCGTTTACAATTTCGATTTGAAACACGAAGTGAATCCCAACCGTCAAAAACCTGGATCGTGATCGACTCTGCTGACAACAAAGTGATTGCAACCGTCGAAGGTCATGGCATTGACGTTCGCGGCGACGGCCTTCGGGTCGATCTTCGGCCTGCTCCACGCCATGTGCGATTGGTCGCAGTTTCGTCGGGTCGAAAGGCAGGCCTGAATCTGGTCGGAATTTTGCCGATTGAGCAATATCTTGAAGGCGTTGTCGCAAGCGAAGTTCCGACAGATTGGCCGATGGAGGCCCTGAAGGCGCAGGCAGTTGCCGCGAGGTCTTTCGCTCTTGCGAAGATTCGTGAGCGTTCGAGAGCGGGGGCTGATTGGCTTCTTGAATCAAACGTAACTGACCAGGTTTTTGATTATGAGCGCGTTCATTCGAGATCATCAGAAGCCGTGAGAGCGACTAAAGGTGAAGTGCTAGAGGGCTCTGATGGCCGCATCGTGGCCGCGAACTATCACGCGGATTGTGGCGGGCAGACCGACGAGGCGCGCACTATTTGGGGCGGAGGCGTCAAAACCGGAACAGCTGTTGATCAACTCTGCTCGAGTGCACGTTCACCCTGGCGTTTCGTACGAAGCCTAAGCGAAGTTTCAACGTCGTTAGCAGAGGCAAAATTGTTACCCGGCGGATTCAAAATTGCTTCGCTGGCGATC
>JALHOI010000083.1:6928-9573 GCA_022843085.1 Pseudobdellovibrionaceae bacterium | reverse complement strand
AACTCCACTTGTGTCGGGTTGAGCTGCCCGATTGGAAGGGTTCTCCACGAGAGGACGTAGTTCTCGCCGAGACGATAGTACCCGGACCCGCTGCCACTCGAGATGGTTCGAGGAGCTGTCGAGGCCGGTCGGAGGCTCGAACGTTGGACGGACATAGAACGATTGGCGTGTCCGACACTCTTAATTCGCGGCGAGCGTTCAAATGATCTTCCGCGCGACGTTTTTCAAAAGATGATCGAGGTTGGCGGAAGCCTCGGCGGCGGCAAAATCGAGGGTGTCGAGATCGCGAACGCAGGTCATTGGGTACACAGTGAACAGGCCGAGATGTTTAACGCCGTCGTCGATCGATTTCTAATCGCCAATAACGCGACGCAATAGATCTTAAAACTCAGCGGCTCGTAAACTCGGGTTTTGACTCTTAAGGCCTCGGTCCGTTAGGTTTGTCCGGAGTTTAATCAAGTGTTTAACATACAGCGTCAGATTTCTCAGTCCGAATTTTTGAGTCCGAAGCCTAAGGCTTAAATCTTAGCCGCGATTCACGACGCCTTTCTTACATCCAGCGGAGCCCGCAGTGAAGTTTTCAGATATTCAGTTTCATCCCACTCTCCAGAGCACTCTCGATTCTATCGGGTTTGCAGATTGCACCCCCGTTCAACAACACACCATCCCCGCAATCCTCCAAGGCAAAGACGTTGCGGGCCTCGCACAAACAGGAACCGGCAAAACCGCCGCGTTTCTTCTTCCTTTAATGGAGCGAATTCTTCGCTCACAAGACGCAAAAAAAGCCGGTATCGCAACTCCACCTCCGATTCCCGTCGACGCGTCCGACCCTCATGTCATCGCGTCTCTCGATGGCGACGAATCCGGAATCTCAACGACAGAAGAAGGCCTCGTCGCACGCTCGTTTTTCGAATGGGCGCCGATGAACTTCGTTCTCGTTCTTGTTCCGACTCGAGAGCTCTGTGAGCAGGTTTATGAAAATGCGGCAAAATTCGGTGAGGCCGCGGGCCTTCGCGCCGTTTCGATTTACGGTGGTGTCGCGTACGAGAAGCAAAAAGATGCACTTCGCGGCGGCGTTGAATTTGTCATCGCGACTCCGGGTCGCTTACTCGATCTCTACAAAGACAATCTTGTCGACCTTAAGCAAGTGCGCGCCATCGTTTTCGATGAAGCCGACCGTATGTTCGACATGGGTTTTAAAGACGACATGAAATACATCCTGACGCGCGTTCCGAAAGAGCGCCAGTTCATGGTGTTCTCGGCAACTTTAAATCTCGACGTGATGAACACCGCTTACCAGTTCGGAGCCAACCCGGTTGAGTTCAACGTTTCGCGCGATCAGCCAAAGGCTGACAACGTCGACGATAAAATCCTGCACGTAGGCCAAGACGAAAAGGGCGCATTCCTTCTTGGACTTTTGAAGGCTCACACGCCTCGCCAGGCGATCATTTTCTCGAATTACAAAATGAACGTTCCTCGCGTATCTCAGTTCCTAAATGATAACGGGTTTCCCGCTGTCGCGATCTCTTCGCTTCTGACTCAGTCGCAGCGCACGCGCGTGATGGAGCAGTTCAAAGGCGACAGCGATAAAAATATTCTCGTCGCAACAGACGTTGCGGCTCGCGGCCTCGACATTAAAGGTGTCGATTTGGTCGTGAACTATGAATTGCCAGATGATCCAGAAAACTACGTACACCGAATCGGTCGTACGGGCCGCGCGGGCGCAAAAGGCCTCGCGTTCTCACTCGTTAGCGATCGCGATGTCGATGCGCTCAGCCGAGTTGAAGGCTATTTGAAACACAAGGTGAACGTGGACTTCCTCGAAGACGAAAAAATTCCGAAAGACTATACGAAGATGCAATCCGATCGCTCGCAGAAAGATTTCTCGCGCGAGTTCGAAGGCCGCAGTGGAGCAGGTGGCGGTCGCGATGGCGGTCGTTCCGGCGGTGGTCGCGGTGCAGGCGGCGGCCGAGACGGCGGACGCGGTGGCCCACGCAGCGAAGGACGCGCCGAAGGTGGTCGGTCTGAAGGCGGTCGAGGTAGTCGCGGTGAAGGCCGAGGGCGCACTGAAGGCGGACGCGGTGGGCGCGGCGAGGGACGCGCGTCCGGTGGCGCCGAAATGGAAGCAGGGCCACGGCCAACTCCAACGCCGATGGACGCGCGTGGTCCAAGCCCAATTACACCTCGTGATCCCAACGCGCCGATGCCGGTTCGTCCGCCAAAAGGCGCACGGCCCGAGCGCGGCGAACGAAACGCGCAAGGTAAGCACGGAAACGGTAAGGCGTCTCCAAACGGTCGCGACGCGAACGCGCGAACCGAAAAAAACCAGCACCGAAAAGGCGGCAAGCCGCAAAAAGGTGGCGGTCGTCCGATTCCGGTCGGCGCACAGAAATCGGTGGGCCAGAAAGTCGCCGGCTTCTTCAAAAGCCTTTTCGGAAAATAAGCTTCGGCCAACTCAATCAAAAAACGAAAACGGAACTGTGACGATCACAGTTCCGTTTTTATTTCACACCGTCGCGCGATCGCGATCATGTCCGATGCCAGAGGTGCCGGTATCGGGTTCGACGGGGCGTGGCCGAATCGCGCACTCTACCAATTGAATGTTTTCACGATGGAATTGCACGACTTGAGCGTCGTCGAAAAGT
>JALHOI010000083.1:3358-6918 GCA_022843085.1 Pseudobdellovibrionaceae bacterium | reverse complement strand
AAGTCAGGGGCCTTGTCTCGGCAGGTGAGAATTGCGGCTCGCTTGCGGGCTTCGCTGACAAACACGACTTGCCTCAATTGCATTTTTGAATCGCGATTCAAGAGATCGATCACGTGACCACGAACACCGCCCTGAACGAAAGGCTGTGACCCTAAAACGTCGAAGCCAAAGCGGGGATACTCTTTAATCCAGCGACCGATGTAGCGATCGGCTGTGGCGCCTCGACCGAGGCGATCAACTCGGACAGTGAGCGAAGCTTTAGATTCGGTGCGAGGACTTCGGTAGAGGGTTAGAATCGTTTGATTTCCGCGTGGCGGAGCAGCTTGTAGCCAACCCGAGTCGCCCGAGTGCAGGTGGAATCCGTCTGGCGACCGGTAGAATCCAAGTCGTGGAGCGACGAGGCGCGAGCCTGCCGTCGCGGGGTGAGGAGAAGCAGCGACGTCGTTTGCGGTTCCAGCGGCGACACAAAACGTCGCGAGTGAGATCAATATGACGAAGGTCCGGTTCAAAGTAACCAAAGGTGAATGCACAGATTTCGTCTCCCCATGAGCGTAGCGCCATCTCTCACGGTAGAGCAAAATTTTCGATTCGCAAGGCTTGAGTCGCAAAGCTCAAATTTAAGGGCACGCGGCCGCGATCGTAGCTGGACTACCGAAGGGGATTTCTCCGATGCGACTTCCGTCGCCTTCTCGAAAAGCGAACATCAGTTTCGAACCATCATGAGAGAACGCGGGCTCGATTTCGTCGCCGGGAAGCTCTGTCAGAGTCTTCAGGCAACGACCTGATTTGTGTAGCGCCATTAAGTTTTGGCCACGGGTCGGAGTCGGCGTCGAAAAAATAATCCAGTGCCCGGTTGGATCGATCGCAAGGTCGCTCGCAGAGGGAATCGAGTCGTCGCCCAACCGCTTCGCGCCTTGCCCGGTCGGGCCCGTTGTCCAAAGAATCGAGCCATTGCTCCATAGAATCTGGCTTCCGTCGGGAAAAATTTCTCCGTCGACGATCGTGCCGCCGGTCGTTGTGTTTGGCTTGTCAACGTTCAGCTTGGTCCAAGAACGCGCGTCGGGTTCGCGATCTCGTACGCCGAGCGAGATGCGGAAAGCGTCGTTCGAATTGGTAGACAACTTCAGAGCGAGTGCCTGCTTCCGGTCTTTGTCGACGCTGACGCTCCAAGTTGGTGCGGCTTCGCGGGACATCCGTACCCACTCGGTGCCCTTTCGGGCGCTCGCGGGATGCTCGAGAAGCAGGTGCTGAAGTGCAGATTGAGGTGCTTGATCGGCCGTCGAACGTTTCGAACTAAAAATACTTCGGTATTTATTTAGAACTCGTTCGCCCGATTTTCGTTCGTCGCTCGACGACGCGATGACGAGCCTGCGCCCTACAGCAACAATCGGTTCAGTATCGCCTGCGTCGAAAGAAACACGGCGCTCAGTCTTTTTGCTGAGGTCAGCCTCGAAGACTTGCCAGCGCTCAAGTCCAAACCGCCGACTTGCAAAGGCGATCCGATTTGCATCGATGGCTACGGGGCGGCGGCTCTCGCCAACTGCGATGATCGCGCGGGCCGTGACTGATGCTCCGTCGAGGGCATAAGCGCGACCTTCGATTTCGACGTTTGAAGCGATTCGACTTTTGTCAGCGGAGTCGGCCTGAGAGTCTGCGAGTTTTCCAGTTGTCGACGGCGACGCGCAGCCTGATAGGTAAACGGCAATTCCAAAAAAAATTATTGCGGCCCGGCGAGAACGGATCTTCATAGCTCGTAGTGTCTCAAGTCGTGGTTGTGTCGTCGAGTTCTAACAGTGTGACCGCTTTGCGAATCAGCGATGACGGGACTTTCGTCTTCATTTCGTTCGGTGAGATCCAAACTGCGTCAACAGCGGCCCATCGCTTTAACTCAGCTTTTGATGAAGGTTTTTTGGAGGCCACTACATTCACAAAAATTTCGTGATGTGTGACTCCACCTTTATAGTGAAACGATTTCGGTTTTGTCTTGAGGCGGGTGGCGGTGCCTGGCCAAATAAGGTGGCCTTTCAAAAATGGGGCATAGCTGTTTTTCACAAGTAAAAGTCGTTTATCGCTGCGTTGAATGATTTCGGGCGTCCACAGCCAAATTTCACTTTCGCGCCGGGGTTTCGGCCGGGGGCGAAGATGGGTTGATTCATTTTTTCGCGCGCGACAGAGACGGCCCCATGGACACAACATACAGGTCGGGGATTTGGGTGTACAAATTGTCGCGCCAAGCTCCATCAGCGCCTGGTTGAGATCGCTTGGGTCAACGTTTGCATTTTCCAATCGAGCTTGCGCGAGCCGATCGGCCTCAATCTGAATGAGATCGCGATCGCGCGGCTTCCACCACTCGAGATCGAGATCAAGTACCCGCGACAGCACACGGATGACATTTCCATCGACGACCCCGACAGCTTCGCCAAACGCGAGACTGGCGACGGCGCGAGAGGTGTAAGGCCCGAATCCGGGCAGTTCGATGAGTTGAGCAAACGTTTTTGGAAAGGTACCAAGCTTGGCTAAAGCTCGAGCCGATTTGTGAAGAGACCGCGCGCGAGAGTAATAACCAAGACCGGCCCAGTGAGCTAGGACATCGCCCTCACTGGCCTTTGCCAGAGCTTGGAGCGTCGGAAAGCTCTTCGTGAACTTTTCGTAGAACGGAATTACAGCGGTCACAGTCGTCTGCTGAAGCATCACTTCAGAAACCCAGATTCGGTAAGGGTCCCGGTCGCGCCGCCACGGAAGCGGACGTTTCACCTCTCGGTACCAGGGAATCAGTTTTGCGACCAGATTGTCGGGTGACATTGGGGCGACACTAGGCATAGTCGCGAATCATGTCACGGTTGTCAGTGTCCCGACGCGCACGCTTCGCATGACGACGAATCGTCCCGCGACATCGAAAAATTCGACAGCATGAATCGCCTTTGATAGCGTTTGCAGATGGCAAAAACCTCACGCAAGAAGCAAGCACCAAAAACTCTCAACGATGGAAGTGCTCGCCACCGCTACGTGCCGACGCCGGGCCGCGAATCACCACGTTTTTCAGGTGTGAAAACATTTTTTCGGCTTCCTCATGTTGGCCTCGGCGACGACTTCGATGTCGGTATTGTCGGTGTACCGTTTGACGGCGGCGCTAGCTACCGCCCGGGACAGCGTTTTGCGCCGACGCGAGTTCGCGAAATCTCGTCGCTCGGCCGGGTATTTCACATGGGGCGAATGAGCTCGTTCACCGAAAAAATTAAAGTTGCCGACGTGGGCGACGCCCCGACTGTGCCGATTGATCTAAAAAAGTCTTACGCGAAGATTCAAAAATTTTTTAAACAAGGGCTAGAACTCAACAAACGGTTTATCGCCGTCGGCGGCGACCATTCGATAACACTTCCAATCTTACGCGAAATTCGTAAATCGGTGGGGAAGCCGGTACGTTTTATTCACTTCGACGCGCACTTCGATACGTACCCAGCGGCTTGGGATGTTGAGTACCACCACGGCTCGTTTGCTCGCCATGCTGTTGAGGAAAAACTGATTGATCCACGAGGTTCAATTCAGATCGGAATACGCGG
>JALHOI010000083.1:2495-3348 GCA_022843085.1 Pseudobdellovibrionaceae bacterium | reverse complement strand
GGCGGTAGTGATCTCGATTTTACCAAGAAACACGGCATTCGAGTCGCGACGATGGATGAAATTCGCCGAAAGGGAATTGAGACGTTTGTGAAATCGCTGCCCGATTTTAGAAACGACCCCGTTTACATTTCGTATGACGTTGATTGTCTGGATCCAGCCTATGCTCCCGGCACAGGCACTCCTGTTCCGGGCGGGCTCTCGACCTACGAAGTTCAGCAAGTTTTTAGGGGCTTGAAGGTACGAAACCTTGTGGGCAGCGACGTCGTTGAAGTGAATCCAGCCTACGACGTGTCGGATATCACGTCGCTCGCGGCACTCGATGCGATTTTCGAAATGATCGGGCTTATGGCGGCGCGATCAGTCGATCCGTAAGTCGGCGGTTGACCTAAAGGTTCACGACGCTATCCCAACATCGAGGCCGCTTTTGCGAACGCCTCGTTGGTTTTCGCGAGCGTTTCTCCCGAGCCCTGCGCGAAGTCGGGCCGACCGCCACCTTTGCCGCCTAGTTCTTTGGCGACTTCGGTCAGAATTTTTCCAGCGCTTAACGTCGCGGTCAGATCTTTCGACACCGTCACGATAATCGGATGTTTGCCGCCGCTGGCACCGTCGGGCCCGCGGCCGACAAGTACGACAACACCCGACCCCAGTTTATCGCGAAGCTTATCGCCAAGCTGCGAGAGGACATCGCGATCGTCGATTTCAACCGAGGCCGCTAAGAATTTTCCCGTCGAGAACGGACGCGCTTCGCGAATCAGGCTGTCGGCGTCGATTGCCGAGCCTTTCATTTTTTTCACTTCACGCTCGAGATCTTTGACCTTCTCGCGAAGGGTTTCAATAAAAGACGCGACCGAGC
>JALHOI010000083.1:0-2485 GCA_022843085.1 Pseudobdellovibrionaceae bacterium | reverse complement strand
GAAGGTTCTCGTCATTTCCGGCCATCAGAAGTGAAAGTGCGCGGTCGCCTGTTGCGGCTTCGATGCGCCGAACGCCGGCCGAGACACCGCCCTCACTTAAGATTTTGAAGACTCGAATGAGCGACGTATTTGAAACGTGTGTACCGCCACAAAGCTCGGTCGAGAATGATCCCATTTGAATAACCCTTACGCGGTCGCCGTACTTTTCTCCGAACAATGCCATAGCACCCTTGGTCATCGCGTCTTTGTGTGACATCTCTTGGGCGTCGACATCTCGCGCAGCCGCAATTTCAGCATTCACCAGATCTTCGACCTGACGAAGTTCTTCGCGGGTCATCGACTTCGAGTGCGTGAAGTCGAAACGCAAACGCTCAGAGTCGACCAAACTTCCGGCTTGGGTGACATGCGTACCTAAAACTTTTCTTAGAGCGGCGTGAAGCAGGTGAGTGCCCGAATGGTTGTTCGCTGTTTGCAATCGAGTTGGCAAATCGACTTCGATCTTAACTTTATCGCCGACGCCAAGCCTTCCCTTCAACACACGGATGTGGTGAAGAACGACGCCCGACTCTTTTGTTGTGTCGATGACTTCGGCGACAAGGGCCCCGCTCGATTCGACGACGCCAGCATTCGAACGCGTCGCGCTGGCTCCCGCCGTCAAAACAAGACCGCGGTCGCCGGCTTGGCCCCCGCTTTCACCGTAGAAGGGTGTATCTTTGAAGATCGCGACGCCTTCGTCGCCGACGTTCAACCATTCGACAACTTCTTTGCCGTTTGAAATTGAAACGGGAAACGTATCGTTCGTCACAAGGTCCTTGTTGAATTGACCAAGAAACTTTGATTCGCCATGTTTTGCTTTGACGTCTTGAGCGATTTTTACGAGATGAGCCGCGTCGGTCGAAGCTTTGAAGCGCGACCCGCCAGCCGCTTTCGCTTTTTCGCGGGCTTCATCCATATTCTTTTCGAATCCGGCTTCGTCGATGGTGAAGCCTTTTTCAGTCGCCATCAGCCGCGTGAGATCGACCGGAAATCCGAACGTATCGTAGAGCTTAAAGACCGTGGCGCCGTCGAGAGTTTTCACACCGCGGTTGCCGAGTTTGCCAAGCGAATCGTTCAAAATTTCGGTGCCTGAAATTAACGTCGCCGTGAAGCGCGTGATTTCGTCACCGACCGTCTTCTCGATGTGCTCGCGACTTCGTTTTAGTTCGGGGTAGATATCGCTCATCTCAGCGATGACCACTTTGATCGTCTCAGAAAAAAGAAGCGGGTCATGACTTAATTTTTGCCCGTAGCGAATTGCACGTCGCATGATACGGCGAAGAACATAACCACGACCTTCGTTCGAAGGTAGAACACCGTCGCTGATCAGAAATGCGGTCGCGCGCGAGTGATCGGCAAGTACGCGCATCGCCGCTACGTTTTCGGCGACGTCTTTGTGTTTCATTAAAATCTTAGAGTCGCTGACGTATTCTTTTTTCGATATATCCGCCGCTTTTTTGATGATCGGCATAAACAAATCGGTGTCGTAGTTATTCGGCTTGCCTTGAAGCATCGCCGCCCAACGTTCGAGACCCGCACCGGTGTCGACCGACGGCTTCGGCAGAAGCGATCGTCCCGACGTCGATTCGTTGTACTGCATGAAGACGTTGTTCCAAATCTCGACATAGCGATCGCCATCGCCGCCCATCTTTGAAGGGTTCGAAGGGTCGAGATCCGCCTCGGGACCGTGATCGTAAAAGATTTCAGAACATGGCCCGCACGGCCCCGTGTCGCCCATTCGCCAAAAGTTGTCTTTCTCGCCGAACCGATAAATACGGTCGCGAGGAACACCCTCTTGGTTGTGCCAGATATCGGCCGCTTCATCGTCGGTTTCAAAGACCGTTACATACAGGCGGTCTTTTGGAATTTGCAATTCTTTGGTTAGAAGCTCCCAGGCAAAATGGATCGCATCTTTCTTAAAATAGTCGCCGAACGAAAAATTGCCGAGCATTTCAAAAAAGGTGTGGTGACGAGCCGTGAACCCGACATTTTCAAGATCGTTGTGTTTACCGCCGGCACGCACACACTTTTGCGAGGTGACCGCGCGCGAGTAAGAACGCTTCTCGAGCCCAAGAAATAAGTTCTTGAATTGGTTCATCCCCGCGTTTGTAAAAAGCAGGGTCGGATCGTTGTCCGGAACCAGCGATGACGACGCCGCCACCTGGTGACCATTCTTCGAGAAATAATCGAAATAGAGTTGGCGAATTTCGCGCGATTTTAAAGACGTCATTGGGCCAGAAGAATTTTTAGACATAGCCCGCTATTAAAGCGGATTTTCGGTCAAGAGTCGATTGAAGACCAACCGCGCCGTGGTGCTTGAAAAGCCACGACTCATGAGAAGTCGTGTCACCCGGCTCTTCAGCGTTTCTTCGAGGCCTTGGCCCGAGGCGGGACCGCCCCATTGGCTTCGTTTGACTCCGGCGGCCTTTTTTTGGCCGCCTTCTCAACG
>JALHOI010000082.1 GCA_022843085.1 Pseudobdellovibrionaceae bacterium | reverse complement strand
GTACCGGCAACGATTTCACTCGCCGACGCAGATATTCGACTCGTCAAGACAACCAATGGCCCTGACCAGTCGACCGAAGGGTCACGATCGGCAAGTGTAAGCGCGGGTCCCTCGGGATCACGATTCGAAGATTGTTTAACGACGTTGCCCGTTTTGAAGAACAAACCTGCGATGCGAACTGCATCATCAAGGGAGCCGCCACCATTTGTCGAAAAATCCACAACCATTGCCTTTGCGCCTTTTTCTCGCGCTTCGACAATCAGCTTCTTCATATCGGCCGCAGCTGAACGACCGCCGCGTTTGCCGTCTGAGTAAAACGAGGGAAGATTCAAGACCGCGACCGGCACCGACTTTCCGTCGATTTCCCGAGACTGCATCGAAAGCTGAGCCGCATCTTCTTCAAGTTTAATTTTGTCGCGGGCCAGTGTCACGGCAAGACGCTCTTTCGAGCCATCCGTTTTTTGACGAAGCAGCTGCAGTCTGACTTTTGTTCCCTTTGGTCCTCGAATACGGCGAACAACTTCGCGCAAATCCATTTCGACTACGTTTTCAAATTGGTCTTCAGTGCCGTCTGATTTTATCTGGCCAACAGCGACGATTTTATCCTGCGGCTGAACAAGACCCGAGGACTTTGCACTTCCACCGTCGATCAATTGTTCGACAACGGTGAAGCCATCTTGCGACGAAAGCGACGCGCCGATACCTTCAAGGGACAGACTCATTTGAACTTCGAAATCCTCAAGTGCATCTTTCGAGAAATAAGACGTGTGTGGATCAAGCCCGCGCCCAAAGGCATCGAGATAGTCTGAAAAACGCTGTTCTTGATTGGTATCTTTGATTCGCTTCAAGCCGCGCTCGTAGGTACGAATGACCTGTGCGATGGCTTCGTCTTGCTTAAGACCCGTCGCCAGCTGGTTCGAAAGCTGGAACTGCAGATACTTTTTCTGATACGCGTTTTGCTCTTGAACGGTCGCCGCAAACTTTCTCGTGTCGGGGTCAAGTTTGATCGACGTCGTGGGGTCAAACTTAAAGTCCTTCGAGTTCAAAGTCTTTTTTGCGAACTCAACTCGTTCTTCGACCCGCTTGATCAGCGTGTCGTAGGCCGACGTCAAACCGGTGCAATTGTCGTTTTCAAGTTGCTTGAAGAGGCCTTTCATCCTGGTCTTCATTGCATCGACATCGGCCTGCCGAAGGTAAAGCTTAGCACTGTCGAGCCGCTTGATATATTGCTCGACAGCGTTCTTCTCGATCGCGGGAGTCGGCGCCTTGAACAAAATATGCTGATCGAAAAATTTATCCTGAATACGTCGAACATTCTCGCAACCGAGGGTCAGCGAATTTCCCCGCGGCATCTGCGCCGACGCCGTCGTAGGCGCACCCAACGTAGCGACGATTAGTGCGAGAGGCGCCGCCAATAGTAACGAAGACCGCGTGCGAATGCTCATGACTCTTCCTTTCAAGATTCAAAGCGAGAGAGTCCTCATAAGAGAACTCGACCTTTTCACTTTAACCTTATCGCGGAAGAAGCGTCAGCTGCTCAAAGGACTGGAAATCTGGATTTGCTGAACACACGGTGGCCTCGGTTCGATCAGCGTAAACTTCGAACTTCACAAACCGGCCTGCTTGCGTCTCGATCACGAAAAACGACATGCGCGGATACTTGGCTTTAAGCGCGCGCATCTCCTGGGTGATGAGCTCGATATTGTGCGGGTCGTCATCTGACATGCCGAAGCGGTGATAGTCGCTGTTCCCGTAGAGCTCCACCGCCCGTTCGACAGAGGCGCGAATTGCCGCTTTTTTTAAAGCCGCGACCGAAGTCGAGCCGTCTAAACATCCGAGGCTCGCACGAACTGCGGGGTTCGTGACCGGAAAAACACTGAGATAGTTGGGCTCGTGGGGAAGGTACTGTCGTTTTACGAAAAGCTTAATTCCTTGCTTGATCGTTTCGGGTGAATGACCTCGAGCGGTGATCACGCTGATCGGCCGCTTGTTAAGAGCCGCGTGATAAAAGCAGCTCCAAGAAGGCCCCTTCCACTGAACGTCGGGAAATCCGAGGGCGGCAGCTAAATCTTGTATAAAAAACTGCTTTCGCCCGAGCACCCGATCGAGTGCGCTTAAGTTGCGGTCTCGAAAACTGCGAAAGGATCCGGTCTCGTCGTGATCGATGAGGTGGAATTTTTCATACGGGCCGCTTTTTCCGATCGAGCGATGCATCTTCGCGTACTCGGCACTCGAAACTTGAATCTCGCGTTTCGTTTCTCGTTCAAAGAGAAAAATAGGTGTCGTCAGAAACGCAACGTTGTCATCGAAATCGAAGAAATAAAAGCTGCGGCCGCCAAGGTCTGCGTTTCGGTCCGCCAAAACTTCGCGGCCAATCGGAAGTTCGAGTTGGCCTTTTTCTGGTTGTGCAGGGGTCCAAACGCCATCACTCATCTCGGCGAAATTTATCGCGAGTTGCGTCTTTATTCAACAGCACGTTACTGCGCGGTCGGTCGCCTACATCCTTTCGCTTACTTCTTACGAACAATCGTCGTGGGCTTTGCAGGCTTTGTCGGAGGAAATGCGACCACAGTGGACGTCCCCGAATTCGCTCGAGCGCCGACGGCACCGCCGCCCTGCTTCGCTGCGCGGGCCGCCGCCATTTTCGCAGCGAAAGCGGCGCCAGCCGCCTTTTGAGCTTCAGTCTTCTCAAGAGCAGCCCCGGTCGCTTTTCCGGCCGCTTTTCCGGCCGCTTTTTTTGCACCTTTTTTCTTCGAAGCGCCCGTAAGCTTTGCACCAGACTTTTTAGCTTCGGGCTCTTCGTCGCCACCACCACGCGCTTTGATCAAATCAAGAGCTTGCTCCATGGTGATGTCTTCAGGCTTCATTCCCTCCGGTAGCGAAGCATTCACTTTTCCGAGCTTCACGTAGGGCCCGTACCGGCCCGAGAAGACCTGCATCTTATCTTCGCGTCCCGGTATTGCGATCTCACGAAGCGCAGCTGCTCGACCGCGACCTTGTTTTTCTTTTGCGAAAAGCTCAAGCGAACGAGCGAGATCAATTTCGAACAAGCTTTCACTTTTGGGAATCGATCTAAAATCACCGTCGTGAACCACGTAGGGGCCAAAGCGACCAAGCCCTGCTTTGACTTCTTTGCCAGTGCCTGGATGAAGACCCAGTGTCTTGGGAAGTTCCAGCAGCTGCAGCGCTTTTTCCATCGTCACATTTTCAGGTTCGGTGCCGGCGGGAAGCGAAACGCGTTTCGGCTTCGCATCTTCGCTGTCGGCCTCACCGAGCTGAACGTATGGCCCATAGCGACCGCTTAAAACGTAAATCGGCAAACCCGATTTCGGATCTTTTCCGAGGGCATCGGCGCCGTTTAACTTCTGATCGATCAGTTTGTTGACGATTTCGGATGTAATTTCAGACGGCGACTGAGCATCAGGAATCGAAGCGCACTGTTCGCCATCTTTTGTGTCCCGACAAACATAAGCGCCGTAACGACCGACGCGAAAGCTTAAGCCCGTCAAACCTTCAAGCTGAATCGACCGTGCCTCGGCAGGATCAATCTCAGCTTCTTGCTTGTCGACAAGCGGCCTCAGGCCCGAGTGTTTCTTGTCTTTGCCGCCAAAATAAATCGACTTCAGATAGCCGATTGAATCGAGATCGCCATTGGCGATCTCGTCGAGACTATCTTCCATGCCACTTGTGAATTTCAGATCGACGAACTCGGGCAAATGGTTGCGAAGAAGTTTTGCTACCACCATCGCCGTGAACGTCGGCACAAGCGCATTTCCCGCTTTGCGAACGTAACCGCGGTCGATGATCGTACCGATGATCGACGCATAGGTCGACGGTCGGCCGATACCCTCGCGTTCCATCGTCTGCACGAGGCTCGCCTCTGTGAATCGCGCCGGCGGTTTCGTTTCGTGTCCTTGTGTTGCGACGTCGACGCATTTAACGGTGTCGCCTTTTTTGAGCGACGGCAGACGAACTTCTTTTTCTTCAAGCGCTGCGTTTTCGTCGTCGCTTCCTTCAACGTACGCCCGCAAAAAACCAGGAAACTCGATGGTCATTCCACTCGCCGCGAATGTGCCCTTACCGACTTCGAATCGAACGGCAAGTTGACGTTGGCGGGCGTTGACCATCTGGCTGGCAATCGTGCGCTTCCAGATGAGGTCGTAGAGCTTGAGTGGCAACCCCGAAAGACCCGTGTCTTCGGGGACGATCATCTCGGTACCTGCGGGCCGTATTGCTTCGTGGGCTTCCTGCGCACCTTTCGACTTTTTATCGTCGTAGGTGCGAGGGGCGTCTGGCAGATACTCTTTTCCGTAAAGCTTTGTAATTCGGCCGCGAGCGGCCTCGAGAGCCTGTGTCGAAAGAAAGGTCGAATCAGTTCGCATGTAAGTGATGAAACCCTGCTCGTACAGCGACTGCGCCACCTGCATGGCTTCTCTCGCGGATAAGCCAAGCTTGCGGTTTGCATCTTGCTGAAGAGTCGATGTGATAAACGGTGCCGCTGGTTTTCTCGAGATCGGTTTTTCTTCGGCCTCGATCACCTTCCAGCCGCTGGTTTGAAGCTCGGCCAGAATTGCGCTCGCCCGCTTCTCATCGAGTGCAACCGAATCTTTCGCTCGCTCGGGTGTCAGCATACCCGTCAATGAATCAAAATCTTTGCCGGTAGCAACGCGCTTGCCATCAAAAGAGATCAATCGAGACTTGAAGCGAATCGAGTCCTTCTCATTTTCCGCTTCGAGATCCCAGTAGCTCGATTTCTTAAATCGAATTCGGTCGTGTTCACGCTCGACAATCAAGCGAACGGCGACCGACTGCACACGGCCGGCCGACAATCCGTATGCGACTTTCTTCCACAAAAGCGGCGAAATCGTATAGCCGACCAATCGGTCAAGAATGCGCCGCGCTTCTTGAGCCCGCACGAGATTCGCATTGATGTCGCGCGTGTCTTTGACAGCATCAAGAATTGCATCCTTCGTAATCTCGTTGAAGACCATTCGCCGAAACGGAACCTGCGGTTTCAGCGTTTCGACAAGATGCCAACTGATGCTTTCGCCTTCGCGATCTTCGTCGGTCGCGAGAAGCAGATGATCGACTTCTTTCAGTTTCTCTTTCAGCAGCGTTACGATTTTCGTTTTGTTTTTGGGAACGCAGTAGATCGGTTCAAATTCGTGATCGGTGTCGACTCCAAGCTGCGCCCACTTTTGTTTCTTAAATTTTTCAGGAATATCCTTCGACGACTGAGGCAGATCACGGATGTGGCCCATACAGCTTTCAACGATGAAGTCCTTGCCCAGAAACTTTCGAATCGTCTTCGCCTTGGTCGGCGACTCGACAATGACCAGCGTTTTGCCGCCACCCGTGGGGGCCGAGGATAATTTCTTCGATGCTGCTTTCGCCACGTTCTTCCGCCAAACTGATGAGAGTCGAGTGCTGCGCCGCGACGTCCTAATATAACCGAATCGACCGATCGAGAGCCGCGCGTTTCTTAAAGTGGAGCGAACCGCAGCGCTTCGGCAAGCGAATTTTCATTTAAGCTCGGCCGAGCGACTCGCCAAACGTCGCGCTCTGTGTGAACAATGTGTCGTGAACAATGTCAGGATGCACGAAATGAAATCACTTTCGGACTTTTCAAGCGGACTCGTGACGACCGTCTTCACCGACATCGACGACACCCTCACCGATGAAGGCGCCCTTCGCTCTGAGGCCTATGAAAGCCTTTGGCGACTTCATGACGCCGGCGTGCACATCGTACCGGTTACTGGTCGTCCTGCTGGCTGGTGCGAGATGATCGCACGACTTTGGCCAGTTCACGGAGTCATCGGCGAGAATGGTGGTTTTTACTTTCGGTACGATGCCACTCAAAAAAAAATGAAACGTTATTTTGCCGTCGATGAGAAGACGATGGCCGTGAACCGCGAAAACCTTGACCAGATTCGGTACGAAGTCCTTCGCAATGTGCGCGGTTCGGCGGTCGCCAGTGATCAGTTTTCTCGATTGCTTGATCTTGCCATTGATTTCTGTGAGGACGTCGCTCCTCTCAGCGAAACCGAAGTTTCTAAAATTGTCTCCATTTTCGAAAAGCATGGTGCCGTTGCAAAAGTCAGCTCGATTCACGTGAATGGATGGTTTGGCACTTACGACAAACTCACGATGACAAAACTTTATTGCGAGCGCGAGCTTGGGTTCATCTTCGATCAAGAACAAAGCCGGATCGCCTTCTGCGGCGATAGCCCCAACGACGAACCGATGTTCGAAGCTTTCACCAATGCCTTCGCCGTTGCCAACATTAGAAACTTCGCCAATCGCCTCAAGCACCGGCCAAAATTTGTCGCGGGCAAAACCGGTGGACACGGTTTTACCCAAATTGCAGACCGAATTCTCGAGTTAAAAAGGTGAAACCGCTCAGGACTCGCCACCGGAACCTTGCTGCACTCGTTTTGGCGGTTATTTTCACGTTTGTAAGCTTCGTCTCAACGTCGCGAACATACGCTCGCGACCCGCAGCCGACAGTCATTGATGCCTGCAAGCCCGTGAAAAAACTTTTCCTCAGCGAAGCTCAAATGCCATCAATGAAAGATCGCGATCTCTTAATAGACTGCGATTCTGAACAGCTTTATTACGGTATCGGCAAGGTCGCTGACCCCTTAATGGCGCGGCACTGCGCTCTCATCGAAATCGAAAAAAATAGTGAGCGCGTCTTCGGAGGTTCGGCGATTCTGATGACGATCTTCGCAAATGGTATCGGCGCCGAGCAAGACTACGACCTTGCTCTGCACTTTGCGTGTGAAATCAAAGGCGCTTCAGGCGAAGTGAACCGTCGCATCGAACGCCTTGTAAAACTTAAAACCGAGGCTGTCTCAAAACCTAACTTTCATCTCTGCGATGACATTTCAAGCCCACAGATGAAGGACCATTGCAAACAACATGACGTCCGAATAAAAAAGGCGAAGGCATCCCCAAAAGCCGATTAGCGACTCGTTGCCTTCCCGGCCTCAAGCGGAGTCGGCGTCGCCAGGCAGTTTCGTGCAATACAAGGGGTTTAGCTATTCAGGTAAATCGAGATCGGCGAAATCTTCAGGCCCAGTCGATACGACCTTTCAAAAGTTTTTAAAAATTCCGTCGAGCCCGCACCGCACCTCTCTTTTGTGCGCATCTCGCGGTCTGACAAATTCGCCACAAAGGGCGCACCACTCGACGCGATGGTGGCCCGAGCATAAGCCAAGGCCCGATTAAACTGCGTCGCTACTTATTTTTCGAGTTTGATTTTGAATCGTTGGTTAGAAGTGCTGCGAACGGATTGTTGAAGGGCGAACCTCCGCGAGGTCCTCCGCCGCCAAAACCGCTGTTGCCCCCACCGAAACCACCGCCGCGCGAATCAGGTCGACCTCCACCGCTGCCGGCGGGTTGAATCATACCCGGGCCACGTGGCGTCGGACGAGAACCCGACGCCGCAATTGGTGATGGCGCATTAGGATCTCGAACTTGCGGACCGCCAACTCGAGGGCCAGGCGTCGGTGTCGGAGGTGGAGTCTTCGGTTCGCGAGGAGCCCGCGGTGCACGTTCACCTTTCGGAGCTCGGTCGCCTCGTGGCGCACGTGTCGCGCGATCGCCACCCGCAGTGGCTTCACCACGAGCTGCGCGTTCGCGAGGAGCACCGGCTTCTAAGATCATCGACAATGAGATCTGAGTTTTCTCCATGTCGACGCCCAAGACACGAATCGTGACTTGATCGCCCGGGTTCACAACCTTGCGGGGGTCATCGACAAATTTGTTCGACAACTCAGAAATGTGAACCAAGCCGTCTTGGTGCACGCCGATGTCGACGAAGGCGCCGAAGTTCGTAACGTTCGTCACGATGCCCGGACAAATCATGCCTTCTTTAAGATCTTTGACTTCAAAAATATCGTCGCGGAACGCGAAGACCTTGAACGGATCGCGTGGGTCGCGCCCCGGCTTTTCAAGTTCGCGAACGATATCGTCGAAAGTAAATTCCCCGATGATCTGCGCCCACTTCGTGCGAAGCGCTAAAATCTTTTTCGCATTTTCTCCAAAGAGACCCGTGACAGGAACCGACAGTTCCGACGCCATGTCGCGAACCGCGGCATAGCGCTCGGGATGCACACCGGTCGAATCGAGCGGATGTTTTCCTTGAGGCACGCGCAAGAAACCCGCGCACTGCTCGAAAACTTTAGGGCTAAACCGAGTCACTTTTAAAAGCTGATCTCGCTCGGCAAAAAGACCATTCGCCTGCCGGTACTCGACAATCGACTTCGCCAACGCCGGACCGATGCCCGCCACGTAGGAAAGCAGCGGAGCCGACGCGGTGTTGAGGTCAACACCCACACCGTTCACGCAGCTCTCGACAACTTCGGCCAAAGACTTTTTCAAAGCCGTTTGCGAAACGTCGTGTTGATACTGACCGACGCCGATCGACTTTGGATCAACTTTAACAAGTTCAGCCAAAGGATCTTGCAAGCGACGCGCAATCGAGATCGCACCACGAACCGTCAGATCGAGATCTGGAAATTCTTCGCGCGCAACGTCGCTAGCCGAATAAACCGACGCACCCGACTCGCTGACAAGAATGACCGGAATTTCTTTGCCAATCTCTTTCAAGATTTTGCGAATAAAGGTCTCAGCTTCACGACCGCCGGTTCCGTTACCAACCGCGATCGCGTCGATCGCAATTTGCTTCGTCACTTCGCTGAACAGTGACTTACCCTTTTCGTAAGCTCCGTCGCCGAGAATTTGAAGAACAGTGTTTGAGATGAAATTACCCTGCTTATCAATAAGAGCGACTTTGCACCCTGTTCGAAGGCCAGGATCGATGCCCAATACACAGCGCGGCCCGAACGGACTGCCGAGCAGAACTTTTCGAACGTTTTCGGCGAAAACCATGATGGCGTCTTTGTCGGCGTTGTCTTTAAGCACTCGGTGCACTTCGTTTGAAATCGAAGGGTGCACGTGAACAGTGTAGGCCAGCTTCGCGCACGTCTTTAGGAACTCGAGAACTTTGCCGATCTCGGTGTTTTCCGCCACCGATTTTTCAACCGCAGGAACAAACGTCGTACGCTCGAAAAGCTGCAGGTTGGCGGCTTCGTCACCTTCGACGGCTACCGTCAGTTCTTCTTCAGCCCAACCGCGACGCATCGCTAAATACCGGTGAGATGCTTTTCGCTCGGCCAGAGACTTCACGCTCTCGGCAAATTCAGCATACATCTCGAACTTCGAGTGAGCTTTAAAGCCCTTCGCTTTTTTCGACGTAATTTTACCGTGATCGAAAAAGTTCTGCCGAATGCGTTCGCGAAGAGCTGCGTCGTTCGATAACTTTTCGACAACGATGTCTTGCGCCCCTTTGAGCGCAAGATCGTAAGTCACGATTCCCGCAGCGAGATTCAAGAATTCCTTCGCCTTGATTTCCATCGTGACAGCGGGAGTTTCTTCGCCGTGCCCAATCTTCCAAAGCCAATCGGCTAAGGGTTCGAGGCCAGCTTCGCGGGCAAGAGTCGCCTTGGTTTTTTTCTTTTTCTTGAAGGGCCGGTAAATTTCTTCGAGATCACCCAGATCAAGTGTCTGCGCAATCCGAGCT